>PBIV01000038.1 GCA_002720935.1 Rickettsiales bacterium
AATAAGCCTGTTGATTTAATACCATACACTAATAAGAATGGGGGAGTGGCACGCCTATCACTCGATTAGAAACTTCACGATTACCAAAATTTCGTTTTTATCATGAATAAATCACAAAAACATATAAATAAAAAAAGAAATAGTGTCGGTGTTAAAGTAGGAAAAATTATTGTAGGGGGCAATGCGCCAGATATAATAGTGCAGTCTATGACAAATACTGATACAGAAAATGTATCAGCAACTGTATCGCAAATAGCTAGTCTTGCGCGTGCAGGATCAGAATTAGTACGTATAACAGTTAATACTCCAGCAGCAGCAAAAGTAGTCTCATCTATTCGTGATCGTCTTGATGATATGGGCTGCCATGTGCCGTTAGTAGGAGATTTTCACTTTAATGGACATAAACTTCTGACTACATATCCTGATTGTGCTCAGGCATTGGCTAAATATAGGATTAATCCTGGTAACGTAGGTAAAGGTAAAAAGCGTGATGTGCAATTTGCAACTATGATTGAAACTGCATGTAAATACGATAAGCCTATACGGATTGGTGTTAATTGGGGTAGTTTAGACCCTGAGTTATTAGCTCGTATAATGGATAAGAATGCAGGGTCATCGGATTCAAAAGATGCTAGTTATGTTATGCGTGAAGCTTTAATTACCTCAGCTTTGGAGAGTGCCGCTAAAGCAGAAGAGATAGGGCTAGGTCGAGATCATATTGTTTTATCTTGTAAGGTTAGTGGTGTACAGGATTTAATTGCAGTATACCGAGATTTGGCTGCAAGCTGTGATTATGCGCTACATTTAGGGCTGACTGAAGCAGGAATGGGTTCGAAAGGTATTGTGGCGTCTACTGCAGCTTTATCAGTTCTATTACAAGAAGGTATTGGTGATACCATTCGCATATCTTTAACACCAGAACCAGGTGGGGATCGTGCCCGGGAAGTAGTTGTAGCACAAGAAATATTGCAGACTATGGGACTGCGTGCTTTTGTTCCAATGGTTGCAGCATGTCCAGGTTGTGGCCGAACAACTAGTACTTATTTTCAAGAGCTTGCAGAGAGTATTCAAGACTATGTGCGTGATGAAATGATTCTTTGGCGTAAGCAATACGATGGAGTGGAAAATATGACATTGGCTGTAATGGGCTGTGTGGTTAATGGGCCTGGAGAGAGTAAGCATGCAAATATTGGTATTAGTTTACCGGGTTCTGGAGAAAGGCCAGTAGCACCAGTTTTTGTAGATGGTAGAAAATTCGTTACTCTGAAGGGTGATAATATTGCAGGAGAATTCCGTGAGATCGTAGAAAAATATGTACAGACAAAATTCCAAAAGAAAGTAGCTAATGGTTAAGAAGATTCAGGCTGTTCGTGGGATGAATGATACCCTTCCTGAGCATGGGTATATTTGGGATTTTTTTGAACAGACTATTCATAAATGGATGGCTGCATATGGATATAAGAAAATTCGTATGCCGATTGTTGAATATACTGATTTATTTATTCGTTCTATAGGTGAGGTCACTGATATTGTTGAGAAGGAGATGTATACCTTTCTTGATCGTTTGAATGGAGATAGTTTAACTTTACGTCCTGAAGGTACAGCCTCTTGTGTACGTGCGGTACTAGAACATAATTTATTATATAAGGGGCCTCAAAGATTATATTATTCAGGGTCAATGTTTAGGCATGAACGTCCTCAGAAAGGAAGGTATCGTCAATTTCATCAGGTAGGTGTTGAGGCATTAGGGTATTCAGGCCCTGATATCGATGCAGAGCTTATTCTTATGTGTGCAGATTTATGGGAAAGATTGGGTATTTCTGATGTGTGTTTACAGATTAGCACTTTAGGTAGCATTGAATCGCGTAAATTACATAGGTTTAAATTAATAAAATATTTAGAAAAAAACTTAGATTGTCTTGATGAAGATGCCCATAGGAGACTATACAAGAATCCATTAAGGGTACTTGATAGTAAAAATCCAGAAATGCAGCAAATTATTAATGATTCCCCTAAAATATTGGATAGCTTAGATAAAGAATCACTGAAGCATTTTGAGGGGTTGCAGCGTATATTGATTGAGCAAGGTATTAAATTTGAGATTAATCCTAGATTGGTAAGGGGTTTAGACTATTATAATCGCACTGTGTTTGAGTGGGTTACTGATAAGCTTGGTGCACAGGGAACGATATGTGCTGGAGGAAGGTATGATGGTTTGGTTGAGCAGATAGGTGGTAAGCCAACATCTGCTTGTGGCTTTGCAATGGGAATAGAGCGCTTATTGGCTTTGATTGTAGAGCAAAAAAAGGATATACCATTCTCTGTTCCTGATGTTTATGTAATACATCAGGGTGAGAATACAGCTAAAGAGGCTTGGAAAACAGTGAGTCATTTGCGTAATCAAGAACTTAATACAATTTTACATTGTGGGGGTGGAAATTTTAAGGCACAGATGAAAAAAGCAGATTCCAGTGGTGCACGTTTTGCTTTAATTATTGGAGAGGATGAAATAAAGGATGGAGTAGTGAGCCTAAAATATTTGAGAGCAGAAATAAAGCAAGTAAAGGTAGAATTGATAGATGCAATAAAATTAATTAAAGGTATTTAAGATAAGAATATTTTTTAATCTGTTTAGGAAGAGAGATGGCAACATACGACTTAGAAGAGCAGGAGAAAATAGATAGTTTAAAGTCCTGGTGGGAGGTTTATGGGACAACAGTAATAATAATTTTAGCAATATTTATTACTGGGATATCAGGTAGTAAAGCATGGAAATATTATCAGAAACAACAGTCTGATCAGGCTGTCGAATTATTTATTTCTTTACAGGGGATTTCTGAGGCTGGGGGGGCTAAAAAAATAAAAGATGCGGCTACTTTGCTGATGGATGGCTTCCCAGATAATGGTTATGCGTCTCGTGCTGCTCTAATTTCAGCTCGAGCTAGTATTGATGTAAAAGATATAAAGAATGCAAAGAAAGCATTGCAATGGATATTGATAAATTCTAAAGAACCGGAGCTAAGAGATATTGCTCATCTTAGGCTAGCTGGGTTGCTATTAGACGAAAAAAAGCATGATGAGGCATTGAAATTATTAGAAAATGAGCATAGTGAATTTTTTGATAGTTTATATGGTGACTTGGAAGGAGACATTTATGCAGATAAAGGAGATGCTTCAATGGCAATTTCTGCATATAAAATTGCGATGAGTAAGATTGATAAAAAAGAAACTCGCTATAAAATTATTCAGATGAAAATTGATGCATTGAATAAGTAGAGTAATGGTCATAATTAAGCTGGTATTAAATTTCTTATATACTATATTACGATACTTTTATTTGGTTCCAGTTGTAATGATATCTTTTGGATGTGCGGATGTTGGTGAGCTTGTTGATTATGGTGTGAATAGTATTTCAGTACCAGTTTTCGAGTCAGATAGTAAAGAAACGGAATCTAATATAGATCAAGAAGATGCATCTAATAACAAAAATATAAATTCAGAAGAGATTAGCTATCCCTTTGAGAGTGAATCAGAAACAAGTGATAGTAATGAGATAATTGATGCAGAGGAGATTGCTAGTGTACCCCCCTTATGGGAAGGAGATGTTGGTTCAGATACTAGCTATTATAGTGAATTCTCAGCACGGGATGCCTTGGCTGATATTATTAGTCTTACTTATCCAATAGGGGTAAGCGCTACAGCACCAACAGCATTAGTGCCGGCATTTTATAATGATGCAATATATGCAGCTTCTCCAGGTGGAAATATTACGCGTTTTGATCCTGTGACAGGGGATGAAGTTTGGAGTATTAATATTGAAAATAGATTATCAGGTGGAGTAGGAGTGGGTGAAGGTTTAATTCTGGTAGGAACTATAAAAGGAAAGGTACTAGCGTATGATACTAATGGTGATCAATTGTGGGAAACGGTAGTAACTAGTGAAGTTTTAAGTCCACCTCAGGTAGATAATGGTGTAGTAGTAGTACGTACTGGGGAGGGTAGAATTTTTGGTTTAGATGCAGTGGATGGAAAACGAAAATGGATCTATCAGGGGAGTATTCCTTCTCTTACTGTAAGGGGATATGCTGGGGTTCTTGTTAAAGGAGGTGGTGTATTTGTTGGTTTTCCTGGTGGGAAATTAGTGGCAATACAATTAATGAACGGTAAACTAGCATGGGAAGCTGCAGTATCAAAACCACAAGGTGTAACAGAATTAGAACGTATTACAGATGTTACTAGTCTACCAGTTGCAGATGACCAGCAAATATGCGCTGTAGCTTATAAAGGTCGTGTCTCATGTTTTGAAGTTATGAATGGGAATCCAATCTGGACGAGGGAGGTGTCAAGTAGTGCTGGCCTAACTATGGATAATAAATATGTTTATGTAAGTGGAGATGATGGTGCTGTAATTGCTTATGATAAAAATAATGGGAATGTTATATGGAAGAAAAAGATACCAAAAAAGAAAGCTAATACTTTTGGTAATATAAGCTGGGTTGAGCCAGGTGATGGTCGTGGGCGCGGAACGGTTGAAAATGAATATACTGGAGAAGAGTCTAATTTTTGGGATTTCTTAAAGGATTTCGATTTGATGGAAGAAGGTGAGGATGACTGGGAAAAAAGTGATAGGCCTGATCTGCGAGGTGGAGGTAGTGGTGCTTTTGGGAAATATGTAACAAATATTATGGGTAAAAGCGCGAGAGATCTCATTAATAGATTGTCTGCACCTTTTGTTTATGGCTCACAGGTGGTGGTAGGAGATTCTCAAGGATTTGTAACAGTTCTTAAGAATGATGATGGCTCTATTATTTCCCAATCGGGGACTGATGGAGGCGCAATTCGTACTCGTCCAGAGCATGTGCCTAATGGTTTAGTAGTTCAAACTATTAATGGTGGACTTTATACATTCGGTATACAGTAAATTCAGTTTGATTAAATTTTTTAATATAGAAATAGTTCTCTCTTTAAAGGAGAGAGAAAATAGATGTTTTCTATAGAGATGATTTAGAAAAATGAAACCTATTCTTGTATTAATTGGCCGCCCCAATGTAGGCAAATCTACTCTTTTTAATCGGTTAACATGCAGCCGTGATGCAATTGTAGCTAATGTTCCAGGATTAACGCGTGATAGACACTATGGTCATGGAAAATTAGGTAATAAACCGTATTTAGTAGTGGATACAGGTGGTTTTGAACCCATAATAAAAAATGGAATACCACATAAAATGGCAATACAGACATTACAGGCAATTGATGAGGCTGATGTAGTGTTATTTATTGTCGATGCAAGGCAGGGTATAACGCCTCAAGATAGAATTATTACTAAGCAGCTTAGGAAAACAGGAAAAAATATTATTTTAATAGTAAATAAATCCGAAGGTATGGTATCCACTGTTATTACTGCTGAATTTTATGAATTGGGATTAGGTGTGCCTTGTGCTATTTCGGCTGCGCATGGAGATAATATTAGTAAATTACTAGAATTATCATTAACAAACTTTCTTGGGAATCAAGTTGGTTTAGAAGAAGATAAGCACCCAAAGATTGCTGTAATAGGGAGACCTAATGTTGGAAAGTCGACATTGATAAATACATTGCTAGGGGAGGAACGTGTAATTTCCTTTGATCAGCCTGGGACTACTAGAGATAGTATTAGCATTAATTTTGAACGTAATAAACGTAAATATACTTTGATTGATACTGCTGGCTTACGTCGTCGCGGGAAAATTTCTGAGACAATAGAAAAATTTTCAGTAATTAAAACTATAGAATCAATAGAGAACTCTAATGTGGTAATACTTGTATTAGATGGCAGTAGTGAGATTTCTGAACAGGATGCCCATATAGCAGGATCCATATTAGATGCCGGACGTGCAGTAATCTTGGTAGTAAATAAATGGGATGGGTTGGATATTTATCAACGTGAAACTATTAAGCGTGATATTTCAAGGAAGCTATCATTCCTTCTTAATTTTGCTAGTGTACATTATATATCCGCGCTGCGAGGTAATGGCATGACGGGGTTGTTTCCATCTATTGAGTCGGTATATTCGTCTGCGATGGTGAAATTATCTACCCCAAAGCTTACACGTGTACTTTTAGGAGCAATAGAGAAACAACCTCCGCCACGTTATGGTATATATCGTCCTAAGTTACGCTATGCCCATCAAGGTGGATCTAATCCTCCACTAATAATAATTCATGGTAGCGCTTTAAAATACATATCGAAAACATACCAGCGCTATTTAGAAAATTCATTTCGTTTAGCGTTTAAATTAGAGGGTACCCCGCTACGGGTTGAATTTAAGGCAGGTGATAACCCTTATGAGGGGAAGAAGGCTGAAGCACTTAATGATTCTGAAGTGGCACGTCTTCATAGGAAACGCCGCAATAACAAGAAGAAATATGGCCGCTAATCTAACAAATAGATTTTATAAGTTATTTTAGATTAGTGTAAAAGCTTTTCTGTATATATTTACTCTAATAGAAAATCAAGGTATTTTTAATGTAGAGTTCTTGGTACACTCAGAGTAAATTCTGGGATTGATGCATCGAAATGTAGACCATCCTCTGCAACCATTTGGTAGCTGCCTTTCATTGATCCAACAGGAGAAGAGATAGCGGTACCACTTGTATATTCAAAGCTGTCTCCAGGTTTTAGTAGTGGTTGTTCTCCTACAACACCTAATCCACGTACTTCTTGAGCGTCATTACCCCCGTCTTCAATAATCCAATGACGGCTGATTAATTGCGCTGCAACCATACCAGTATTTGCAATGGTAATGGTATATGCAAATACATATCGGTCTAAAGTCTCATCTGATTGTTCAGGAAGGTAGGTAGTACGTACAATTATGTCTATTTCATATTTTTCCATATTATTAATTAGTGTATATAATTAGTATGTTACAGTAAGGATAAAGTTATGAAAAAACTCATATTTTAAGTAGGATCGATTAATTTTATCATATTAAGTCAAAGTAGATAGCATTAGAGCTGTATTTGAGGTTAAAATGTCGTTCCTGTTTCTAAGTCTAAGAATATATTTTATGTCAAATTATCTTATTGCCCCAAGCATTCTTTCTGCAAATTTTGCTAAGTTAGGTGAGGAAATTAATGATGTCCTTGATTCTGGTGCGGATATTATTCATTTTGATGTGATGGATAATCATTATGTCCCCAATCTAACGATTGGGCCTCTTGTATGCGAGGCAATTCGACCATTAACAGATGCAATTATTGATGTTCATTTAATGGTAGAACCAGTAGATAGAATAATCCCTGATTTTGCAAAAGCTGGGGCAAATATTATTTCCTTTCACCCTGAAGCCTCTAAGCATATAGATCGTACGATTGGGCTTATTAAAGAAAATGGATGTAAGGCTGGACTGGTATTTAACCCTGCCACTCCTTTACATTATCTTGATCATATACTAGGCAAGATTGATCTTATTTTAATAATGTCAGTTAATCCTGGTTTTGGTGGGCAAAAATTTATTCCTGAGGCATTAAATAAATTAAAATTTGTACGTAATTGTATTGATGCTAGTAATAAAAAAATATTGTTAGAAATAGATGGTGGAGTTAAGGTGGATAATATAGCTGAAATTGCACGTGCTGGAGCAGATACATTTGTTGCTGGTTCTGCAATTTATGGCTCAGGTAAAAGCGAAGATCCTCATCGATATGATACGATATTATCTGAATTAAGAGCAGAGTTGGCTAAGGTCTAATCATAGTAGATATTAGGATAAATTAAGATTATTTTTCTTGTATCTTTATAAGTTAATGGATAAGAGAGATTCTACCCAGCCTGTATCTTCCTCAATAGAAATTAAATTTCCTTTGGCGGTCAAAGTTGTAATGATCGACTTAGATGGCACTTTACTTGATACTGCTGGCGATCTTGCTATTTCAGCTAATATAATGCTAAGAAAATTAGGAGCTGTAGAACTTCCACTTGTAACAATTCAATCTTATATTGGGAAAGGGATACCGAATCTTGTTAGCAAGTGTTTGGCTAATAGTTTCAGTAATACACTAGGGCCTGAGTTTCTTGCTAAGGCATTAAAAATTTATGAGCAAGCTTATACAGAAAATTTATGTAATATGACACGCCCTTATCCAAAAGTAATTGATGGATTAAGAGTATTTAAGAAAATAGGTTTTCGCTTAGCTTGTATTACTAACAAGCCTGAGGCTTTTACTCTTCCTTTATTGCGTGATACCCAATTATTAAATTATTTTGATATAGTTTTATCTGGGGACAGTTTGCCAAGAAAGAAGCCAGATCCAATGCCTTTGTATCATGCTTGTGAGTTTTTTGAGATTCTTCCAACTGAAATGTTATTAATTGGCGATTCAGTAACTGATATTAAGGCTGCAAGAGCAGCAGGATCTTATGTGTTTTGTGTTCCATATGGCTATAATGAAGGAAAGGATGTGCATGAATTAGACTGTGATAGAGTTATTCCATCTATTTATGAAGCAATAGGATTGATTAAGAATCCAACATAGACTAGAGGAAATATATGATAGAAATACACTTAGACTTTATTTAAGATTATTTGATTAACTGCATCTGGATTCTTGGCATAATTTATTCTATTTATTGATATTCTAAGATGACTGAATTAGAGTTTTTTAATCTTGCCAAACGTGGCTATAATAGAATTCCAGTTGTTTTGGAAACTTTTGCTGATTTAGATACTCCCCTCTCAATATATCTTAAATTGGCTAATCAGCCTTATTCTTATTTGCTTGAATCGGTCCGAGATGGGGAGAGATTTGGACGCTATTCTTTTATTGGTTTGCCTGCCTCAACTAGGATTGAAGTAAGGAATAACTCTATAAAGATTATTAATAACCAGGGATTAGAGCAGATAGAAGCAGAGGATCCTTTAGCTTTTATTCATGATTATTTGTTACGCTTTAAAGTTGCCCCGTGCTCGGGGTTGCCACGATTTTGTGGTGGGTTGGTGGGGTATTTTTCCTATGAGACAGTACGTTATATAGAGAAGAAACTTTCTGGTCATATTAATCCAGACTTATTAGATTTACCTGATATATCATTACTTTTATCTGAAGAATTAATTGTAGTAGATAACCTTTCAGGTAAATTGTATTTGATTGTTTATACAAATCCAGGTATCCCAGATGCTTATAAAGAAACAAAAAAACGTTTGAGAGTATTACTTGCAGATTTACGTAAGCCAGTAGAAATCCCATTAGAAATACCAGTCAGGCCATCTAAAGTGGTTTCTGAGTTTAGCGAGTTAGATTTTATCCAAGCAGTTGAGCGTGCAAAACGATATATCTTTGATGGTGATATTATGCAAGTAGTTTTATCGCAGCGTAGTAGTAAAGTCTTTAAAACGTCCCCATTAGCTTTATATAGAGCGTTACGTAATTTAAATCCCTCGCCATATATGTTTTATTATAACTTTGGTGATTTTCATGTTGTAGGTGCTTCTCCAGAGATTTTAGTACGGCTTGAAAGTGATACTGTAACAGTACGTCCTATTGCAGGAACTAGACCACGTGGTGATACGCAGAATGAAGATGAGGAATTAGCTGCTGATTTATTGGCTGATCCTAAGGAATGTGCTGAGCATCTAATGTTAATGGATTTAGGACGTAATGATCTTGGTCGTGTTGCAGAGATAGGTTCAGTCAAAGTTACTGAGAAGATGAAAATTGAGAATTATTCTCATGTTATGCATATTGTTTCCAACGTTGATGGAAAA
The DNA here is from genome assembly GCA_002720935.1 of Rickettsiales bacterium. Classification (GTDB taxonomy): domain Bacteria; phylum Pseudomonadota; class Alphaproteobacteria; order Micavibrionales. The sequence goes on from PBIV01000038.1 coordinate 9,747, forward strand.
CTGAAACCTGGATTGAGTGCAATCGATGTATTACGTGCAACTTTCCCAGCAGGAACTGTTAGTGGAGCACCAAAAATTAGAGCTATGGAAATTATTGACGAATTGGAAAATTCTAAACGTGGAGTTTATGCAGGTGCAGTGGGTTATTTGGGTTTTAATGGTGATATGGATATTGCTATCGCTATTCGTACGGGTGTTATTAAGGATGAAAAGCTATATGTGCAAGCAGGTGCTGGTATTGTTGCTGATTCTGTTCCAAAGAATGAATGGATTGAAACTGTGAATAAAGCAAAAGCACTTCTAAAGGCAGCTGAAATAGCAGAATGTGGTTTGGATAGTAAAGTAGAATAATAAATTTTATATTAGATAAATAATTAGGGTCTCCAGTATGCCCATTCTAGCAATTTATCCATTGCATGCTGTGCTCTACTGGAATTAATATGGTTCACAAAAAAAATAATAATTATACGTCTGCCTGATTTATCTATCATGTAGCCAGCCATTGTTTTTACTCCGTTAAGTGATCCAGATTTTATGTGAGCCTGGCCAGAAAGATCGGTATTTATTAGCCTTTTATTCATGGTCCCGTCTACTGCTAAGATTGGTAAAGATGAGATAAATTCTGGCATCACTGGACTTTGAAATATTTTAAGTAAGATTCTTCCTAAATGGCGCGTACTAATCCTTTCATGTCTTGATAATCCAGAGCCGTTTTCTATTTTAAATCCTGGAGAATTTAGATCTCTAGATTTAAGCCATTGTTTGATTATTTTATTCGATTTGCTTAATGTAGTAGGTTCATTATCTAATTTTGTTCCTAAAGTAAGGTATAGTTGGCGTGCGGCAGTATTATTACTATATTTATTAATATCTCGAATTATTTCTATAAGTGGCGGAGATTGGTAGATCTCGAATGGTGTGTTGTCTTTTGGTACTAATCCAGAATATATTTCCCCATTGAATTTTCCACCTTGTTGTTTCCAAAATTTCTTGAAAAGGGCTAATGTATATGTTTTGCTATCATGTAAGCTTAATAATAAGGATTTCTCGCCACAAGAAACAGAGTAATTTCCATTTAGTGTGACTGATGCGCGGTGATAGTTTTTAGTATTAACACTAATGATGGTATCAAAAGTATCTCTCCATTTATTACATGCCTCCTGGGTAAGTTTTAAATTATTATTTAAGCTAATAAATTCAGTATCTGGACTTATAATGATATGAGTAGTATCATTTTTGAGGTTCGGGGTTATACGTAATTCAGTTGCCCGGTAATTTATTAAATGAGCTTCAGGAGAAGTATTGTAAGCCCGATAGGGCTTGCCATCGAAGGCTGCAGGGTTTTCAGTGGATATATTGAAATAGCTATTATCAATTATAAGATTCCCAGTAATTTCTTTTAGTCCTGTATGGTAAATTCTATTGGTAAATTTCCAGAAATTTTCTAGATTAAGCTTTGGGTCCCCGTAGCCCTTTATTATAAGGTCACCTTGTAATTTCCCTTTTTTTAGTTCGCCATTTAAATACACTTCTGTTTTCCAGGTAAAAGCTGGCCCTAATAGCTCAAGCCCTGCAAAGGTGGTGACAAGTTTCATCACTGATGCAGGGTTCATTGGTTTATCAGAATTAAATGAAATAATTGGTTGATTAGTATTGACTTCTTGGATATATATACTGGTTGAAGATTCGGGAATATCATTTTGGATAAGTGCCTGTTTAACTGTGTCAGGTAAGTCTTGTGAGAAAACAAGCAAAGAATATGTATTAATTATGAAGCCTAAGATAGTAGCGAATTTAATTGGGCTCATATATGGGTTTGTCTAAAATTTAATGAGGCAATATTTATTAATATATGCTTTTAATATGAATCTAAAATTTGTAGGGTTTTATCTACAAGAAATTTTATTTCTTTCTTATTAATAATATAGGGTGGCATAAAATATACAGTATTTCCTAGTGGGCGAAGTAATAATCCTTGATTTATTGAATGCTGAAAGAAATTTTCAGAGAAATGAGGATTAGTATCTATCACTTCAAATGCCCAAATCATTCCACAGTTACGGAAATTTCTTACTTTATCATGTGATGCAATTGGCTTAGATATATTATTTAGATATTTAATTTTTGTATGGTTAGCCTGAATCGGTTCATTCTGTTCAAATATATCTAGTGTAGCAAGTGCAGCTGTACAGGCGAGGGCATTACCAGCGTGAGTATGTGAATGCAAGAATGCACGTGTAGTTTCTTTGTGATAGAAAGCTTGATAAATTGATTCAGAAGTTAGTACAGCTGATAACGGCAAATATCCGCTAGTCAGCCCTTTAGCAAGACATAAAAAGTCTGGTGTAATATTGGCTTGTTCGCAAGCAAACATAGTTCCTGTTCTACCAAAACCTACAGCAATTTCATCAGCAATTAAATGTACTTGATATTTGTTACAAATTTCACGGGCATATTTAAGATAATCCTGATGGTACATTCCCATGCCTACTGCACCCTGAACTAGTGGTTCAATAATAAATGCTGCAGTTACTGTATGATTCTTAGCTAGGTATTTCTCTAAATGATTTGCAGCACGTAGCGCGTAATTCTTGGGAGATTCTCCTTCCTTAGCATATCGCCAATCTGGAGTTTGAATTCTAGTGGATTTACGTAGTAAAGGAGTATAAATCTTGCTGAATATCGGGACATCAGTGACAGATAATGCCCCTAGGGTTTCACCATGGTATCCATTTTGAAGGCTAATAAAATTATTTTTTTTAGGTTGGCCATGATTATGCCAAAAATGAAAACTCATTTTTAATGCAGCTTCAATTGCAGAGGCCCCATCACTACTATAAAAGCAATGATTAAGTCCTTCAGGCGCTAATTTGGTTAATCTTTCTGATAGATTTACCACAGGTTCATGTGTAAAGCCTGCAAGCATTACATGCTCGAGCTTTTCAAGCTGTTCTAGAATAGCATTATTAATATAGGAGTTTGTATGCCCAAATAGGTTGACCCACCATGAGCTAATAGCGTCAAGATAGCGTTTTTTATTAAAATCATAAAGCCACACTCCTTTGCCCCGCTGAATAGAAATAAGGGGTAAATTTTCATATTGTTTCATCTGAGAGCAAGGATGCCAAACAGAGTGCAGACTACGATCCATTAAGTTTTTATTAGTCATATACTTGAAATTCTTATGAACAGCCCATATTATTAATAGTTATAGAAATAGTGCTAATTTATGTTCCGTAGCGGGAATTACAGAAATCCGAATAGGTCGAAATTATTAGCCATTGATTTAATTGTACTTTATTTAAACAGGAGAAAGAAGCATGAAAATTCGTCCCTTGCATGACCGCGTTATTGTCAAGCGGCTGGAAGAAGAACTTAAAACAGCATCAGGTATTATTATCCCAGATAGTGCCGCAGAAAAGCCAGATCAAGGTGAAATTATTTCTGTAGGTAACGGAAAGGTTGGGGATGACGGTAAAATTCGTGGGTTGGACGTTAATGTTGGTGATAAGGTGTTGTTTGGGAAATACTCTGGGCAGTCTGTGAAAATCCAGGGAGAAGAACTCCTAGTAATGAAAGAAGAGGACATTATGGGTATAATTGAGGGATAATTATCCCTTTTCTTATAGGTACTTACAACATTTTTGTAAATTAGGAGAAAGATTATGGCAGCAAAAGAAGTTAAATTTAGTGACTCAGCTCGTCACAGAATGGTGTCTGGGGTGAATGTTTTAGCAGATGCAGTTAAAGTTACTCTTGGACCTAAGGGTCGTAATGCGGTCTTAGATCGATCATATGGGGCGCCTACTATTACTAAGGATGGTGTCTCTGTAGCGAAAGAAATTGAGTTGAAAGATAAATTCGAAAATATGGGAGCCCAGATGGTTAAGGAAGTTGCAAGCAAGACTTCTGATATTGCCGGTGATGGTACAACTACTGCTACTGTATTAGCTCAATCTATAGTAAGAGAGGGTATGAAATTTGTAGCTGCTGGAATGAATCCAACAGACTTGAAGCGTGGTATTGATAAGGCTGTGCAAGCTACAGTTGGAGAACTCCAGGGCCTCTCTAAACCATGTACTACAAGCAAGGAAATTGCTCAAGTAGGTAGTATTTCTGCAAACTCAGATAGTGAAATTGGAAAAATTATTGCAGATGCAATGGAAAAAGTTGGTAAGGAAGGAGTAATTACCGTGGAGGATGGTTCCGGCCTGCAAAATGAGCTTGATGTTGTTGAGGGGATGCAGTTTGATCGTGGCTACCTTTCTCCTTATTTTGTCAATAACACAGATAGGCAAATTGCTTTGTTAGAGACCCCTTATATTTTATTACATGATAAGAAAATTTCTAATATTCGTGAATTATTGCCATTGCTGGAGCAAGTGGCAAAAACTAATAAACCATTATTAATCATTGCTGAAGATATTGATGGTGAAGCACTTGCAACGATGGTAGTCAACAATATTCGTGGAATTTTAAAAACCTGTGCTGTAAAGGCTCCAGGTTTTGGTGACCGTCGTAAAGCTATGCTTGAAGATATAGCGCATCTTACTGGTGGCACAGTAATTGCTGAGGAAGTAGGGCTGTCGTTAGAAAAGGCCACATTAAATGAATTGGGCCAGGCTAAGCGAGTAGAAGTTGGGAAGGAAGCAACTATTGTTATAGATGGCGCTGGTGAAGCTAAAACTATTGAGGGGAGAGTAAAGCAAATAAGGGCTCAAATAGAGGAGGCTACTAGTGATTATGATAAAGAAAAATTACAAGAGCGCGTAGCAAAATTAGCGGGTGGTGTAGCATTAATTAAAGTAGGTGCAGCTACGGAAGTAGAAATGAAAGAGAAAAAAGCTCGGGTTGAAGATGCTTTGCATGCAACTCGCGCAGCTGTTGAGGAAGGTATTGTGCCTGGTGGTGGTGTAGCTTTATTACGGGCCTCTAGCCAAGTAGAAAAGGTGAAAGGGGATACAAATGATCAAGATGCAGGTATTAAGATTGTTTTAAGGGCGTTACAGGAGCCTTTACGTCAGATTGTTACTAATTGTGGGGATGAGCCTTCTGTAGTAATTAATAAAGTTATGGAAGGCCAGGGGAACTTTGGGTACAACGCAACTACAAGTGAGTATGGCGATATGGTTGAAATGGGAGTTTTGGACCCTACAAAAGTTACACGCTCTGCTTTACAGAATGCCGCTTCTGTTTCAGGTTTAATACTTACCACTGATGTAATGGTTGCTGAGCAGGCAAAAGAAGAATCTGCCGCTCCTGCAGGTGGTGGTGATATGGGAGGCATGGGAGGCATGGGAGGCATGGGAGGCATGGGAGGTATGGGAGGTATGGGTATGTAGGATTTTGTATCTATATTTATTTAAGATATAAAGAGCCCTGCTTCGGTGGGGTTTTTTATTGTGGTAAGAGAATTAGATGGTATTTTATATTTTAAGCAGACGGGATACATAAACTACTGTAGATTAAGGTTTGTTAAAATTAGTCTCACCTCTTAATATTAAGAAATTATTAGCATATCAGAATGCTAAGAAATATATTTTTATGACACCAGATCAATACTGCCAAGAAAAAGCTGTTAAAAGTGGATCTAGCTTTTATTATAGTTTTCTTTATTTGCCACAAGAGAAGCGTCGTGCTATTACTGCGCTTTATGCTTTTTGCCGTGAAGTAGATGATGTGGTAGACGAGTGTACTGAAGAGTCTGTGGCACGAATAAAACTTGCATGGTGGCGGAAGGAAATTACTGCTATTTATAGTGAAGGGAAAGGTAGCGAATTAAATCACCCGGTAGCAAAGGCTTTGGCTGAAGTAATTAAAACTATAAATCTTTCTGCTGGCCAATTAATTGAAATCATAGATGGTATGGAAATGGATTTGAATTATAATCGTTACCCAGATTTCAATGCATTACAGCTATATTGTCATCATGTGGCCGGAGTAGTAGGACAGCTATCAGCTGAGATTTTTGGGTATCATGATATTAAAACGCTGGAGTATGCTCATAATTTGGGGCTTGCCTTTCAACTAACAAATATCATACGTGATGTTGGCGAGGATGCTCGTCGTGGTCGTATATACTTGCCGGAAGATGAGCTTGCTCAGTTTGGAGTATCTAATGAAGATATACTTCATTCGCGTAAATCTGATAATTTCAGAAGGTTAATGGAATTTCAGATAGAGAGAGCTGAGCATTATTATTCTGAGGCGTTCATCGCTTTGCCAGCAGAAGACCGAAGAAATCAGAGGCCAGGATTTATAATGGCGGCTATTTATAGAGCCTTGTTGGAGGAAATTAAGGAGGATGCATGCCAAGTGATGTGCCAGCGTGTCAGCCTAACTCCAATACGTAAGTTGTGGATAGGATGGAGAACCTGGATTAACGGATAGTATTATAGCATTCTATTTATCAAATTTATCATTTTAAAAAATTCTTAAAATTTAATCTGCAAGTAAAATTCTGTTTTATGTGTGACATTACAAACTATCGGCCTGATAAGAATTTTCTTAAAGATCGTGTAATTCTTGTAACTGGTGCAGGGCAAGGTATTGGACGTGTTGCTGCACTGGAATATGCGGCGTATGGCGCCACAGTAATTTTACATGGCAGGAAGATTGATAAACTAGAAAGTGTATACGATGAAATAGAATCTAAAGGAGGAGCGAAGGCCGTAATTTTTCCATTTGATTTAGAGAAAGTTAATGGAAAAGATTTTGAGGTAATTGTACAGGCAATAAGATCACAGCTAGGTAGATTGGATGGAATTCTACATAATGCAGCCTTTATCCCTAATTTAACACCATTAGAGAATCAAACTTTTGAACAGTGGTTAACTATTTTACGTATTAATTTGGTAGCGCCAATTTCTTTAACTCGTGCCTGCCTGCCATTATTAAAGGCTTCTCCTGATGCCTGCGTTATTATGACATCAGATATACATGGTCATTTCCCTACAGCATATTGGGGTGGATTTGCTGTTGCTAAGGCAGGTATTGAAGCGTTAGTAAAAATTCAAGCTCAAGAATGGGAAATATATAAAAATTTACGTATTAACGTATTAATTCCTGGAACTGCGCATACGCCACAAAGAACAAAAACTCATCCAGGTGAAATTAAAAAAAACTTAATTCATCCAAAAGAATTAATGTCAGCTTATTTATATTTAATGGGGCCAGCTAGTAAGGGGGTTACTGGAAAAATTTTATTTTGCCAAGAACATGAATAGTATACCTGTGGAAATAAGTATAAGAAGGTATAATTGATTAGAATAAAATAATTTAGAATGCGAGAGTGGCGGAATTGGTAGACGCACCAGATTTAGGTTCTGGCGCCGAAAGGTGTGGGGGTTCGAGTCCCCCCTTTCGCACCATAGGATTTTAGGTGGTAATTGCAAATTAAATGGGCTTCATAGTTGGTAGTTGCTCTTTTTGTATAGCTACTCTGATATCAGATAAATAATAAACAATTAGCAGGAATAGTTATGGAATCCAATGTAGAGACTCTAGGCACATTAGAGCGTAGGCTCAATGTTACAGTGCCTCAGAAAGAGGTAGAGATTGAAATTGAGAGCCGTTTAAAGCGCTTGGCACGTACAGCCAAAATTCATGGTTTTCGATCTGGAAAAGTGCCATTAAAAATTATTTCACAGCATTATGGCTTACAAGTGCGCCAGGAAGTAATGAGTGATGTACTGCAGAAGAGTTTTAGTGAAGCTATTCGAGAACAAAAGCTACGAGTTGCAGGTTATCCAAATTTTAAAGCAAAGGAATTGGATGAGAATTCTTCTCAATTTGAGTATAGTGCGACATTTGAAGTGTATCCGGATATCACTATAGGAAATTTAGAATCACTGAGCATTGAGCAACCCATGATGAAAGTGTCTGCTGCAGATGTTGATAAAGCTATTGAGGTTATGCGTAAGCAGAGGACAAAGTATGATGAAGTAGAGCGAGCTGCTATTAAGGGAGATAGAGTAAATATTGATTATCATGGATTAATTGGCGGAATAGAATTTGATGGTGGTAGCGCAAAAGAAGCTCTTTTGGTTTTAGGTGAAGGTCAGTTTCTCAAGGAATTTGAGGTGGCAATAATCGGAATGAGTAAAGAGCAGAAAAAATCTTTTGAGGTGGTTTTTCCAGAAAGTTATCATAGTAAAGAGGTTGCAGGAAAGACGGCCATTTTTGAGGTAACTATTAATATAGTTGAAGAGCCGAAGCTTCCTATGGTAAATGAAGATTTTGCCAAGTCACTTGGTATTGCAAGTGGAGATGTAGAAAAAATGCGGATGGAAGTTAAAGTAAATCTTGAACGAGAAGTGTCAAAACGTATAAAGACAAAAGTTAAAGAGCATGTAATGCAGGCGCTGCTTGAAACAATTACTATTGATACACCTAAAGCATTGGTATCTTTAGAGGTGGATCGTTTAATGCAAAGTGCAAAAGATGATCTGAAAGAACGTGGTATGAAGGATAAGGATATACCATTACCAAAAGATTTATTCCAAGAACAAGCTGAGCGACGTGTTAATTTAGGTTTAATTTTAACAGAGTTAGTAAAAATTTATGATTTACGTGCAAAGCCTGAGCAGGTACGTAGATTAATTGAAGAATTTGCACAAAGTTATGAAAATCCCAGTGAGGTAGTTAAAATGCATTATTCTTCAAAAGAGCGTCTTCATGAAGCTGAGTCTGCTGTGTTAGAAGACAATGTTGTAGCGTGGGTACTAGAGAAAGCTACGATCGTGAAAAAAGAAGTTACTTTTGACGAATTGATGGGGAAATCTTGATATGAATCAGAAAACGTTAGTTGATAGGTATAATTCTGAGCCTAAAAATTTAGGTCTAATTCCTATGGTGATTGAGACCAGCGGGCGGGGTGAGCGAGCATATGATATATATTCCCGCCTACTTAAAGAAAGAGTTATTTTTCTTGTGGGACCAGTTACAGAAGAAACGGCTAATCTAGTTGTTGCACAGCTTCTATTTTTAGAGTCTGAGAATTCAGATAAGGAAATTCATTTTTATATAAATTCCCCAGGAGGTCTAGTATCTGCAGGACTAGCAATCTACGATACTATGCAGTACATTAAGCCCAGTGTCAGTACGTTATGTGTTGGACAGGCAGCAAGTATGGCATCCTTGCTGTTGGCAGCAGGAGAAAAAGGTAAGCGCTTCTGCCTGCCAAATTCACGTATTATGATTCATCAGCCATTAGGTGGTTTCCAAGGGCAAGCTTCAGATATTGAGATTCATGCTAAAGAAATTTTGTTTCTTAAAGGAAGATTAAATGAGATTCTAGCTAAGCATAGTGGTCAGAATATTCAGACTATAAATAAAGATACTGATCGTGATAATTTTTTAAGTGCAGAAGATTCAGTAAAGTATGGCTTAGTGGATGAGGTTCTGACTAGTAGAATTAAGAATAAAACTTAAAAAATATTTGGTTACTTGAAATTTCTTTCTTATAATTCTAGTACTAATGTAGATAACATGGAGTAATGTTATGTCAGATAAAGTTGTCGGTGAAAAATTACTTTATTGTTCTTTTTGTGGGAAGAGTCAGAATGAAGTAAAGAAGCTTATTGCCGGCCCATCTGTATTTATTTGTGATGAATGTATTGATCTTTGTAATGATATAATACGTGAAGAGCTACAGGAGGTTGCTTCAGCAGGCTTAACGCAGTCTGATTTGCCGGTTCCGCGTGAAATTTTTCAGATACTTGATGAATACGTAATTGGTCAAGAGTCAGCAAAAAGAATTTTATCAGTAGCTGTATATAATCATTATAAACGTTTAAAGAGCCTATCTAATAATAGCGAAGTTGATAATGATATAGAACTTGCTAAAAGTAATATTTTACTTATAGGTCCAACCGGATCTGGCAAGACGCTTCTAGCGCAAACATTGGCACGATTGCTCAATGTGCCGTTTGTAATGGCTGATGCAACAACTCTGACTGAAGCAGGTTATGTTGGAGAGGATGTAGAAAATATTATTCAGAAACTTCTTCAGAAATGTAATTATGACGCAGATAAGGCCCAGCAAGGCATAGTTTATATAGATGAAATTGATAAGATATCACGGAAATTAGATAATCCTTCAATTACTCGTGATGTCTCAGGCGAAGGAGTGCAGCAAGCCTTACTTAAATTAATTGAGGGCACGGTTGCATCAGTTCCCCCACAGGGTGGACGAAAGCACCCAAATCAAGAATTTGTTCAGGTAGATACTACTAATATTTTATTTATTTGTGGTGGTGCATTTGATGGGCTTGATAAAGTAATACGCGATCGCTCTGAGAAAGGTGGGATAGGATTTGGTGCCGATGTACGAAGTGGTATTGATAATCGAAAAGATATCAGTTTGGTATTAAGGGGGGTAGAACCAGAAGATCTAGTCAAGTATGGTTTGATTCCTGAATTTGTTGGGCGTTTACCAGTAGTTGCAACTCTAGAAGAGCTTGGTGAAGCAGCTTTAATCAAAATTCTTGCTGAACCTAAAAATGCACTCATTAAGCAATATCAAAAATTGTTTAGTATGGAAGGTGGGGTGGATCTAGAATTCCGGGAACAAGCACTTAAATCAGTGGCTAAGAAAGCGTTAGCACAGAAAACTGGCGCACGTGGACTTAGATCAATTCTAGAAGATACTTTACTAGACATAATGTTTGAGCTACCGTCTCTTGAGAATGTTATCAAGGTAGTAGTTGATCATGGTTCAATTGATGGTAATGTTAAGCCAATTCTTATTTATTCAGACAAGGTTAAGGCTAAGGCTAAGACTAAGGTAGCAAAGAGTAGTTAGATCTAATTTTGAGAAGACAAATTACCTTGAATTTATTTTAATTGCCCCAATATTATTTAAGTTGCTTTTAGTAAGTACTAATTTATAGGTTAATTGCACATATGACTCTTCCAGTTATCGAGCCTGATAATTCACTAATGCCACTTCTGCCTTTGCGTGATGTTGTAGTTTTTCCGCATATGGTAATTCCTTTGTTTGTAGGTAGACCTAGGTCCATCAAGGCCTTGGAAAGTTCTATGAAATCTGGGAAGAAGATACTTCTAGCTGCACAGAAATCTGCTGCTAAAGATGAGCCAACCCCAGAAGATCTTTATAAAGTTTGTAGTGTTGGAAGTTTATTACAAATGCTAAAGCTGCCTGATGGTACGGTTAAAGTTTTAGTAGAAGGCGGTCGGCGAGCTAAGATTTTAGAGGTAATTGAGTCAGGGTCTTATTTGTCTGGGGAAGTGGCATTGCTTCCTCCAGATATTGTAAATAATAATGAAATTGAGGCTATGCGTCGAACAATGCTGGATCAATTTGATCAGTATATCAAGCTTAATAAAAAAATCACTCCTGAAATCCATACTTCTCTTGGTGGTATAGATGAAGCAGGGCGCTTGGCCGATACAATTGCTGCACATTTACCATTGAAACTCGAGCAAAAACAAGAAATTTTAGAATTATTTGCTGTTCCAAAACGTTTAGAGTATTTATTAAGAATACTAGAAACTGAGTTAGATATATTACAGGTAGAGAAACGTATTCGTGGCAGAGTAAAACGCCAGATGGAAAAGAGCCAGCGAGATTATTATCTAAATGAGCAAGTAAAAGCTATTCAGAAAGAACTAGGAGAGGGTGAAGATGGTGCTGATTTAGAGGAATTGAGTAAGAAAATTAAATCTGCAAACATGCCAAAAGAGGGGCGTATTAAAGGTGAATCTGAGTTGAAAAAATTACGGTTAATGTCACCTATGTCTGCAGAAGCAACTGTAGTGCGTAATTATATAGATGCTCTAGTTGGTTTGCCATGGAAGAAAAAGAGTAAAATTGGTCGGGATCTTAATGCAGCAGAAATGATACTAGAGGAAGATCATTACGGTTTAGATAAAATAAAGGAACGAATTGTTGAATATTTGGCAGTACAGCAAAGAGTAGATAAACTTAAGGCACCTATTCTTTGTTTAGTTGGACCTCCTGGGGTTGGTAAAACATCTTTAGGTAAATCTATTGCCCGTGCAACAAATCGAAAATTTGTGCGTATGTCATTAGGTGGTGTGCGAGATGAAGCAGAAATACGTGGCCATCGTCGTACCTATATTGGCTCAATGCCTGGTAAGATATTACAGAATATTACTAAAGTTGGTGTAAAAAACCCATTATTTTTATTAGACGAAGTAGATAAAATGGGTATGGACTTTCGTGGTGACCCGTCTTCTGCTTTACTTGAAGTGCTTGATCCAGAGCAAAATAATTCATTTGTAGATCATTACATTGAAGTTGAGTATGATTTATCTGATGTTATGTTTGTTGCTACTGCAAATACTTTAAATATACCCCCAGCTTTATTAGACAGAATGGAAGTCCTCAGATTGTCTGGTTACACCGAAGATGAGAAATTAAATATTGCAACACGTTATTTATTACCTAAGCAAATAAAGAATCATGGGCTAAAGGAAAATGAGTTGGCAGTATCTGCAGCTGCTTTACGTGATGTCACTCGCTATTACACTCGTGAAGCAGGTGTGCGTGCAATGGAGAGGGAAGTTTCAAAAATTTGTCGGAAAGTAGTTAAAGCATTATTACTGAATGATAAGAAAAAGAAGGTAGCTATCAGTGCGCGTAATCTTGGTAAATATTTGGATGTTCGTCGCTATACTTATGGTGTGGCGGAGGAGAAAAATCAAGTTGGCCAGGTAACTGGGCTTGCTTGGACAGAGGTTGGTGGAGAATTATTAACTATTGAGTCTGTGGTGTTACCTGGCAAAGGTAAAACTATCACCACTGGTAAATTAGGTGAGGTAATGCAAGAATCTATTCAGGCGGCTTTATCAGTAGTGCGGAGTCGATCAATTGCATTAGGTATTCCTGAAGATTTCTACCAAAAAAATGATATTCATATACATTTGCCAGAAGGAGCTACACCCAAAGATGGTCCTAGTGCCGGAATTGGCATATGTACCGCAATGGTCTCAGTATTAACAGGTATTCCGGTAAAGGCTATTGTTGCAATGACAGGTGAAATAACATTGCGAGGGGAGGTATTACCAATAGGAGGATTAAAAGAGAAACTTTTGGCAGCGCATCGTGGTGGTATTAAGATAGTTCTGATACCTGAAGATAATGTTAAGGATTTAGCTGAGATTCCAGAAAATATTAAGAATCGGCTAGATATAAATCCAGTAAAATGGATAGATCAGGTACTGGATTTTGCTTTAGAGGGAAAGCCAAAGGCAATATCCGTTTCTGTTAGTAAATCTTCAACGAATCCAGAGGTTAATAAGAATGAGCAGAGCACTAATGCTATAAAGCATTAATAAATCCTGCAAATTATTGCTCTATTTAAAGTATAACTTCTTGAAAAAGAAGTATTCATCTGGTCTATCTTGTGATCTGGAATGACTTTTTGAACTGAAAGTTATGAGTTTTTGGTGTGTAGGAATGTTATTAATTTGTGTCAGTAAAAGTTATGTATTTCAAATGTTTTTGAAAATATTAGGCCAATTGCTTGACCCGGCCTAAATGGCTTGATATAAAAGCGGTTGCAGGAGAAGGTGATCTTTAAGAACTTACTTTTAACTCGGGGGAGGAACTAAGTGAATAAATCTGAATTGATTGATGCAATTGCAAAATCGGCTGGCCTTTCTAAAGCTTCAGCAGGTGATGCACTCGATGCTACATTAGCAGCTATTAGAGTTACTCTTAAGAAAGGACAAAGTGTTACTTTGGTTGGCTTTGGTACTTTTAAAGTAGGTAAACGTGCAGCTCGTACAGGGCGGAATCCTCGCACTGGTGAGGCAATTAAAATTAGGGCAGCTAAAGTTCCAAAATTTAGTGCAGGTAAAGCACTGAAAGATGCTGTGAACTAAGATTTCGATGCGGAGGGTGCTTAGCTCAGCTGGTAGAGCGTCGCCCTTACAAGGCGAATGTCGGCGGTTCGAACCCGTCAGCACCCACCAACGGAATTATACAAAGAAGTAGGAGTGGTAGTTC
>PBIV01000039.1 GCA_002720935.1 Rickettsiales bacterium
ATCGATAGCGTATTCTCTGTTTCTTTTGATGGCGATTTAACAAGCATGATTGCCCGTGTTGAAGCCATTCAAACATTCATTGAAACCGATGATGGTGCAAACCTTCTGGCAGGTTATAAACGTGCAAGTAACATTGTTGAAATCGAAGAAAAGAAAACTGAAAAAGCCTTTTCATCCGACATTAATGCTGCGCTTCTTTCACAAGAGGAAGAAAAGCAATTGGCTGATTTATTAAACAGTTCAACGGCTAAAATCCGCCCTGCTTTGGAAAAAGAAAACTATCAAGCAGTTATGCAAGAAATTGCAAAATTAAGAGGCCCTATTGATGCTTTCTTCGAAAAAGTTACCGTGAATGATAATGATGAGGCTGTTAGAAGCAATCGTCTTGCCATGCTTTCTAAAATTAAAGGCACACTTAATCAGGTTGCCGATTTCTCTAAAATCTCAGATAAATAACCAATAAACAGTAAGGACGTTTAAAATGAGTAAAAAATGGGTCTATAGCTTTGATGCAGAAAAAACAGATGGCAACAAAAACGATAAAGACCTGCTTGGTGGTAAAGGCGCTAACTTAGCCGAGATGGCCTCTCTTGGCCTTCCTGTCCCTCCTGGCTTTACTCTTTCAACTGATGTTTGTACTTATTTCTATGATAATGGCAAAAACTATCCTGAGGAAATGCAAGCTCAAGTTGATACAGCTCTTGCAAGATTAGAAAAATTAACAGGTAAAAAATTCGGAGCTACAAATAACCCACTTTTACTATCGGTGCGCTCTGGTGCTCGTATCTCTATGCCCGGTATGATGGATACGGTTTTAAACCTTGGGCTTAATGATAAAACGGCAGAAGCTTTGGCATCTGAATCTGGTGATGCGCGCTTTGCTTATGACAGTTACCGTCGCTTTATTCAAATGTATTCAAACGTTGTCCTTGGTTTGGATCACTATGATTTTGAAGATGTGATTGAAACTTATAAGCGTGATAATGATCTTGATGAAGACACTGAGATCATGGCGGATGGCTGGCAAGAAATTATCGAGAGCTTTAAAAATCTCGTCAAATTAGAAAATGGCGAAAATTTCCCACAAGACCCAAAAGAGCAATTAACAGGCGCCATCCGTGCAGTATTTGACTCGTGGATGAATAAACGTGCAATTACGTACCGCTCGCTTAACAACATTTCTGATGAATGGGGAACAGCCGTCAATGTTCAAGCGATGGTGTTTGGTAATATGGGACAAGATTGCGCAACTGGTGTTGCCTTTACAAGAAACCCATCAACGGGCAAGAATGAGTTTTATGGCGAATTTCTAATCAATGCGCAAGGCGAAGATGTTGTGGCCGGTATCCGCACCCCGCAAAGCCTAACCACACACGCAAAGAATGAACAAGGAAGTGAGCTTCCATCTATGGAAGAAGCAATGCCAGAGGTATTCAAGCAGCTTTGTGATATTCGTGAAAAATTAGAGAAACATTACGCAGATATGCAAGATATTGAGTTCACGGTTGAAAACCAAAAACTTTATATGTTGCAAACAAGAACGGGCAAAAGAACAGCTGCTGCAGCCCTTAAAATGGCGGTTGATATGGTTGAGGAAGGCCTCATCACAAAAGAGCAAGCCGTTGCTCGAATTGAACCAAATTCATTGGATCAACTCTTACACCCGAGCCTTGATCCAAGAGCCGAAAAGATTCATTTAACACGTGGCCTTCCTGCCTCTCCTGGTGCAGCTTCTGGTCAGATCGTTTTCACAGCCGAAGAAGCCGAGAGCGAGAAAGCCATGGGCAAGAAAGTTATCCTTGTTCGTACTGAAACAATCCCAGAAGATATTCACGGTATGCACGCCGCAGACGGGATTTTAACCGCTCGTGGTGGCATGACCTCCCATGCGGCTGTTGTTGCCCGTGGCATGGGCAGAGCGTGTGTTGCAGGAGCGAGTGAGATCACAATTC
The DNA here is from genome assembly GCA_002720935.1 of Rickettsiales bacterium. Lineage (GTDB taxonomy): Bacteria > Pseudomonadota > Alphaproteobacteria > Micavibrionales. The sequence goes on from PBIV01000039.1 coordinate 1,953, forward strand.
ATTTAAAAGATAATATGATGAGTGTTGGTTCACTAAAGCTTAAAAAAGGCGATGTAATTACAATTGATGGCGGTACTGGTGAGGTTATGAACGGTGCTGTGCCAACGATTGAGCCAACTTTATCGGGCGACTTTGGTACATTGATGGAATGGGCTGATGATATTCGTCGCATGAAAATTAGAACCAATGCCGAAACTGCTGAAGATTGTAAAACAGCCCTTGGTTTTGGTGCAGAAGGCATCGGTCTATGCCGTACTGAACATATGTTCTTTGATCCCGCCCGTATTCTCCATGTGCGTGAGATGATCTTTGCCGAGACAAAAGAGCAACGTTTAAAAGCTTTAGAAAAATTAGAACCAGAGCAAACAAAAGACTTCACACAAATCTTTGATGTAATGGAAGGCTTGCCCGTTACAATTCGCCTTCTTGACCCACCGCTGCATGAGTTTTTACCCCATGAACGTGCCGAACAAGAAGCATTGGCAACATCGCTTGGCTTGCCGTTAAAAGATGTTCAGAAACGCCTTGATCAATTAACTGAAACAAACCCAATGTTAGGTCATAGAGGGTGTCGTTTAGGCGTTAGCTATCCTGAGATTTATGAGATGCAAGTGCGTGCAATTTTCAGTGCAGCAAAAACAATTGAACAAGACAAAGGCACTGCACCATTGGTCGAAGTTATGATCCCTCTTGTCTCTATGGTTGATGAATTATCTTATTTAAAAGAGCGCTTAGAGCGCATCATTAAGGACACGGCACCGAACATTAATTACCTCATCGGAACCATGATTGAATTGCCAAGAGCAGCGCTTATGGCAGATAAGATTGCGCCTTATGCACAATTCTTTAGCTTTGGAACAAATGACCTTACACAAACAACATTCGGGTTATCGCGTGATGATGCGGGCTCATTCCTACAATCATACCAACGCCGTGGTTTGTTAAAACAAGACCCATTTGTTAGTCTTGATATTGATGGTGTTGGCGCCCTTATTGAAACTGCTTATACAAAAGGCCGCTCAATCCGCCCTGATATTAAAACAGGTATTTGTGGCGAGCATGGCGGTGATCCTGCTTCAATTGATTTTTGTGAAAAAGTGGGCTTGGCTTATGTTTCTTGTTCACCATACCGTGTGCCAATTGCACGTTTGGCGGCAGCGCAAGCAACCCTTAATCATCGCGAGGCAAAAGAACTTAGTGATGAGGACGCCAATAAAACAGCCGCTTTGAAAGTTGCATGAACATGAACAACAATCATGACACTTTAAACATTCTGATGGAGGAATGTTCAGAAATTATTTCTGCTTGCTCAAAGATTATTCGCTTTGGCCCCAATGATCATGCGCCCAATTCTGATGAGGACAATATCACGCGTCTTACAAAAGAGATTGGGGATTTATTGGCAGTTGTCGAGCTTCTCGGGCTTAATGATAATGAAATGATGGAAGCTAAAGAGCAAAAGCTTCAAAAGATGAAAAAATATGCCTCTGAAGTCTTTGAGAAAAGAGATGATACGCCAAGATGGAAAAGAGCTTCTAAATAACTTTAAGTGTTTATTTTCTCTTGGCTAAAAAATATGCTCTATGACCGCATGTCGGGTCGTTTTCTTCCTGGATCAAAATCTCATAGCCATAGTGTTTTAAAATTCTTAAATACTCATCACTATCAAGACTTGCGTGATACATATCCACGCCCTCAAAACCATACATAGGGCTCCATGCCTCCCCCAACTTTGACCCACAGCTGAATAACAAAACACAGTTTTCTTTTGCGTGGCTTTCAAAAATATTGAACATTGCTCGCTGATCTTCACAGTTTAAGTGAAACAGACTATCCCAGCATAAAATGGCATCAAATTTTTTATCTAGATCAATTCTACGCATATCTTGATGAAGCCAAACGTGATCTGGAAATCGATTTCTGGCCTTTTCAATCATTTGTTGAGCGCCGTCAACGCCAGTTATTTTAGAGCCTTTTTCAATTAAGTATTTAGCGATCGGCTCCCCTGTCCCACAGCCCAAATCTAAAATATCGGGTTGATCTTTTAACTCAGATAAAAGTTTTTCTAAAATGGTTTCTTCAACCAACGATTTATCACGAGCGTTATCAAACCAGTTAGCAATATTATCATAAATTTCTGTCACGGACTTATTCATGAGTTTAACTTTTTTAACCCTTTGATATGCTCTGGGCCGATACCACAACACCCACCGATAATTGTGGCACCTAGGGATACCCATTTTTTTGCATGCTCTAAATAATCACTGACCGAATTATCTTCCCGTATTGTTAGACCATCTGTTGAGACATCTTGATCTTGGCTAATCGGTTCAAAAGCATTGGCATAAACACCGTATGGAATTTTCAAATCCGATTTTTGGACAATATCAAGGACATCTTTCATTTCTTCTACTTGCGAGCAATTAAAAAGAAGTGCAGACACATTCAATATTTTCGCTGTTTCAATGGCTTGCTCAATGCTTTCATTTGAACGAAGTTGCGGTTTCTCTTTTCTATCTGCCCGATCTTTAACCGTAAAAGAAAGCCAAAACGGTTTTGAATTGCCCTTTAAAAGCTCGCCGATTTTTTGCGCTTCTTGGACAGAAGAAATTGTCTCAGCCAGCCAGAAATCAATATATGGCTCTAGCTCTTCGATCATTGGGATATAAATATCATCGGCTTTTTTATCATCATAAAGATCAGCGCGGTATGAACCAAAAGCTGGCGGCAGACACCCTGCAACCTTGACAGAGCTTTTCGCATCATTCGCACATTGTCGCGCAATCTCACCTGATAATTTGATTAGAGACCTGCCCTGCTCATCAAACCTATCCTGACCGATATGAAACGGAATAACAGCATAGTTGTTGGTAGTAATAATTTCAGCCCCAGCCTCGATAAAGGCATTATGAGCCTTAACAACTGATTTAGGGGCTTTCATTAAGGCGAGTGCTGACCATTCTGGGTATTGAAACGGTGCGCCCATCTTTCTTAAAAGACGCCCCATACCACCATCTAGAATTGTGATTTTTTTAGACATCTAAATAAATTGGTTGACCCGTGCCAAGCTCAAACTCATTAATGTTTTCTGGTGTGCGCTCGCCAAGTACGATTAGCATAGCACGAAGTGAATTTCCGTGCGCTGCGACTAAGACTGTTTTTCCTGCATCAAGCTCTGGCTTGATATGAGCTTCATAATATGGCTTTACACGTTCAACCACATCTTTTAACGCCTCTCCACCTGGTGGTGGTACATCATAAGATCGGCGCCAAATATGGACTTGCTCATCGCCATATTTCTCGGCTGTCTCAGCCTTATTCAAACCTGTTAAATCGCCATAGTCACGCTCACGAAGATCATCGTGTTTTGTCATTTCCCAACTGCAATCATCTTTTTTCAAATGATCGTTAGTCCTGCTCGCCTCCAGTAAAATTTCCGCAGTATGGTAAGCACGCTTTAAAGTTGAGGTAAAAACAACATCGAATTTCAAACCTTTTTGTCCAATAACTTTACCAGCATCACTTGCTTCTTGGCGCCCTTGTTCGGTTAGATCAACATCCTTAAAGCCAGTAAATAAATTTTGTTTATTCCACTCACTTTGACCATGACGGGTTAAGATTAAATTAGGCATATTCTTTCCTTTCATATTTAAATTCAAAATCAGCTTTTAATAAAACTTCGATTGGTTCTGCATTTAAAATATTTGTCTGCCAGTAATTTTCTAAAGAAATATGTTCTAAAGACAAAAGAATTAAACGAATTGTATTAAAATGAGAGAAAATGAAAACTGTTTTATCATCATCATGATTAGCCAGTGGCTCAATAAAGTCCTCAATAAAATAATCAACATTATTGTGTAAATCTTGAATGGCTTGACCATTGGGTGCTGGTTTTGTGAAATCATGGCGGACTTCCTCAACAAAATCTTTACCATACTTGGCCTCGATCTTGGCCTTGATACCATGTTCAAAAGAGCCATAATTACGCTCTCTTAAATTTTCATCAATGATAATGGGGAGATCACACCCGAGTTCTTTTAAAGCGATTTTAGCTGTTTCATGGGCTCTAACAAGGTCTGAAGAAAAAACAAAATCAGGTTTATGCCCCATTTCTTTTAGCTTTTGCCCCGCCACCATAGCTTGTCCAATCCCACGATTTGTTAGGGCAACATCGGCATGCCCAGCATATCTATTCTCGGCATTATAAATGCTCTCTCCATGGCGAATTAAAACAAGTCTTATCATGCTTATAAGAGTTAAATTCTTTTGGGCTAAATCTCAAGCTTTTCTTTGACTTTTGGCTCAAAAAATGTAAAAAGATACGTGAACTTAAAAGAAAGTCAAAACAAAAGGAAATGGCAATGAGGTCATTTCGTTCTTAAAACAAAAGAAAGGATAAGTTACAAATGTTTGATGTAACTACAAAAACAATGGAGTGGGCAGGACGCACACTTACAATCGAAACAGGTCGTATGGCGAGACAAGCTGACGGTGCTGTAAAAATTTCATATGACGGTACAACAGTTCTTGCAACTGCCGTTGGCGCTAAGAAGATGAGACCAGATCAAGATTTCTTCCCTTTAAGCGTTCATTACCAAGAAAAAACATATGCTGCTGGTAAAATCCCTGGTGGTTTCTTTAAGCGCGAAGGTCGCCCATCTGAAAAAGAGACATTAACATCTCGCCTGATTGACCGCCCTATTCGCCCATTATTCCCAAAAGCATTCAAAAACGAAGTTCAAGTTGTAACAACTGTTATTACACATGACCTTGAAAATGATCCTGATATCGTTGCTATGGTTGGTGCAAGTGCTGCGTTAACAATCTCTGGTATGCCATTCTTTGGCCCAATTGCTGGTGCTAGAGTTGGTATGATTGACGGCGAATTCATCTTAAACCCAACACAACAAGAGATGGAAGATTCTGAACTTGATTTAGTTGTTGCCGGTACAAAAGAAGGCGTTCTTATGGTTGAGTCTCAAGCAAATGAGCTTAACGAAGAGAAAATGCTAGAAGCTGTTATGTTTGGCTGGAATGGTTTCCAACCTGTAATCGATATGATCATCGATTTGGCTGAAGATGCTGCTAAAGATCCTTGGGATCTTCCTGAAGAGCACCCACGTTTAAAAGAAGTAAAAGAAAAAACTGAAAAAATGATCGCTGACGATCTTCGTGCTGCTTATGAGATCAAAGATAAGCAAGAGCGTAGCAATGCTTTATCAGAAGCACGCAGCAAAGTAACTGAGCTTTATGCAGAAGATGAAGAAGTATCAGATGCATTGGTTGCTGACTGTATTAAATCATTAGAGTCAGACATTGTTCGTGGCGATTTGATCAAAACAGGTAACCGTATTGATGGCCGTGACACAAAAACTGTTCGCCCTATCGTTGCTGAAGTTGATGTATTACCAAGAACTCATGGATCTGCATTATTCACACGTGGTGAGACACAAGCTTTAGTTGTTGCAACACTTGGTACAGGTGACGATGAGCAGTTAATCGATGCGCTTGAAGGCGAATATAAAGAGCATTTCCTTCTTCACTACAACTTCCCTCCATTCTCAGTTGGTGAATGTGGCCGTATGGGTGGTGCTGGTCGTCGTGAAATTGGTCACGGCAAATTAGCATGGAGAGCGATTAGCCCGATGCTTCCAAGTGCAGAAGACTTCCCTTACACAATCCGCGTTGTATCAGAGATTTTAGAATCGAACGGTTCTTCATCTATGGCAACAGTGTGTGGTACATCAATGGCATTGATGAATGCTGGTGTTCCAATGGAAAAAGCTGTTTCTGGTATTGCGATGGGTCTAATCAAAGAAGATGATGACTTTGTTGTTCTATCTGACATTCTTGGTGATGAAGATCACCTTGGCGATATGGACTTTAAAGTTGCTGGTACAAAAGACGGTATCACATCCCTTCAAATGGACATTAAGATCACATCAATTACTGAAGAGATCATGAAAGTTGCCCTTACCCAAGCGAAAGACGGTCGTCTACATATCCTTGGCGAGATGGCAAAAGGAATTGAAGGCTCTCGTGACGGCGTTAGTGAATACGCACCGATGATGGAATCAATGACAATTCCAACTGATAAGATCCGTGATGTTATCGGTTCTGGTGGTAAAGTAATCCGTGAGATCATTGATACAACTGGTGCTAAGATTGATATTGAAGATGATGGTTCAGTTCGCGTTTCTGGTATGAGCGGTGAGTCAGTGAAAGCTGCGATGCAGTGGATCAAAGACCTTACAGATGAGCCAGAAGTTGGTACAGTTTACGATGGTAAAGTTGTTAAAATCATGGATTTTGGTGCTTTTGTAAACTTCCTTGGTAAGAATGACGGTCTTGTTCACATCTCTGAAATCGTTGATGAGCGTGTTGAAAAAGTAACTGATCACTTGAACGAAGGTGATGAAGTTAAAGTTCTTCTTATGGATGTTGATAACCGCGGAAAGTACAAACTTTCTATGCGTCTTGTTGACCAAGAAACTGGCGAAGTTTTAGAAGATGAACGCTCTAATAAAAGAGAGAAAAAAGAAAGCGCATAATTGCTTTATTATATAAATGACTTTATAAAGGGCGGTTCAAATTTGAACTGCCCTTCATTATAAAAAAGGAGTAAAACAAAATGCCACATAACCACAATGATCATGAGCATGATGAAAATGGAAATTGCATGGGACACGACCATGGCCACGATCATAATCATGATGATGAGAGTATTAATTACCCCTTCCATCATCACTATGAGGCCCAGCGCTTAAACGAGACACAAGCGCAGACTATCCATGTTGATTGGCCAGAATATATCTTCCACTTTGGACAAGAAAGTGTTGAAGAACCTTACAGCCCTGCGTTATTCAACTTTGTTAAAGATGAGCAATCAATCTCTTGGCTTTATTTAGAGGCATGCCTTGATGAAGAGAATGACGAAGAGATTATCTTAGGGCTAAAAGCCGTTGATCCAGATAGCGGCATTTCTGTTTTGGGATTTGAGCCGTTCCTTGATCGTATTTTAGAAAATGGTATTCACGTTCTTTTAAACTTACCCGACCATGGCGAGCATGCAAGAGAACATGCAGGTACAATTCTGGACGAGCTATCACGTATCTGGGATGAAGACTGCCCAACATTAGTGATAGCAAGTGACAGTGTAAATATTCTTGATCTTGCGCGTGAGATCATGCCAAACCAACCGCGTTGTTGGCATGTAACACAAGTCCAAGCCGAGAATAATTTTTCTGATATTGATGAAGTAATAAAAGAAATGAAGCCCTCTGGTTTGATCATTGAAAGCGCGCTTTGTTCAGAAGAGCGCATGAACACGCTCCTTGACTATGAAGTCCCTGTTTTAGTGATGACGCAAGATTCACAACTTGAGGCCAAGCGCTTACAAACGCAAGGGGCTGATTGTTTGATCTCGCCCTTTGCCCATATTTTAGCGGATTCATTATAAGAACAACAAAAAAGGCCCTTCATTTAGAAGGGCTTTTTCTTATCAAATCTTTTTAAAAACTTATTCGCCGATTTTCATACCAACAGCATTAAAGCCAGCATCAACATAATGGTTTTCACCAGTTACGCCACCCGATAAATCACTTAAGAAATAAAGGGCTGTGCCACCTAATTCTTGCAAAGTAACTGTACGACGAAGTGGGGATGCTTCCTGGTTATATTTAAATGTTGCGCGTGCGCCACCAATCGCAGAACCTGCCAATGTTTTCATTGGCCCTGCTGAAATTGAATTAACGCGAATGCCTTGTGGTCCTAGATCAGAGGCTAAATAGCGAACAGATGCCTGAAGAGCTGCCTTTGCAACGCCCATAACATTGTAAAATGGCATAACACGATCAGCACCAAGATATGAAAGTGTAATCATTGAGCCACCTTCATTCATGATCGCAGAGGCGCGTCTTGCAACTGATGTAAATGAATAACAAGAAATATGCATCGAGTTTAAGAAGTTTTGCAAGCTTGTATCTTTATAATAGCCTTTAAGCTCTTCTTTATTTGAGTATGCAATCGCATGAACAATAAAATCAATCTTGCCCCATTTTTTTTCTAACTCGGCAAAAACCTCATCCAATTCATCTTCGTTTGTTACATCACATTGCAACAAAAAGTCAGACCCAATTGAGTTGGCCAATGGACGAACACGCTTTTCAAATGCTTCCCCTTGATACGTAAACGCAAGCTCAGCACCATGACGGTTTAATGTTTCTGCAATCCCCCAAGCAATCGACTTATCATTTGCAACACCCATGACAAGGCCTCTTTTGCCCTTCATAAGTTCGCTGGTCATTGTTGCTAAATCGTTCATTTTCTAACGCTTTCTTTATTTATTAATCTTCATATTTTGAGAAAACAAGCGATGCATTTGTTCCACCAAAACCAAAGCTATTTGACATGATGTTTTTCAGCTCAACATTGTCTTGTCTTGATCTTGTGATGTTTAAGCCTTCGGCCTCAGCATCGAGATTTTCAATATTTGCAGATTCACACACAAAATTATTCTTCATCATTAATAATGAATAAATTGCTTCTTGAACGCCTGTCGCCCCTAAAGAGTGACCGGTTAATGATTTTGTAGAGCTGATATAAGGATTGTGATCGCCAAAGACTTCCTTAATCGCGCCTAATTCTTTAACATCGCCAACAGGCGTACTTGTTCCATGTGTGTTGATGTAATCAATTGGACCTTGAACATTTTGCATCGCCAATTTCATACAACGAACAGCGCCTTCTCCACTTGGTGCGACCATGTCATACCCATCAGAGTTTGCACCATAGCCAGTAAGCTCTCCATAAATTTTAGCACCGCGGGCTTTTGCATGTTCAAGCTCTTCTAAAACAAGAACACCACCGCCACCAGCGATAACAAACCCATCACGATCCGCATCATAAGCACGAGATGCTTTGTTTGGCGTGTCATTATATTTTGATGATAATGCACCCATAGCATCGAACATCATTGACATACTCCAGTGAAGCTCTTCCCCACCGCCGGCAAACATAACATCTTGCTTACCCCATTGGATCATTTCAGCGGCATTTCCAATACAATGAGCTGATGTTGAACAAGCCGAAGAAATCGTGTAATTCACACCCTTAATCTCAAACGGTGTTGCCAATGTTGCAGAGTTTGTCGATGACATTGTACGTGGCACCATGAATGGACCAATACGTTTAGGGCCTTTTTCACGGGCAATGTCCGCAGCATTTACAAGGTTACTTGTCGATGGACCACCTGAGCCCATAACCAAGCCAGTGCGCTCATTAGAAACATCGCTTTTCTCTAAGCCAGCATCTTCAATCGCTTGTTGCATAGAGATATAGTTATAAGCAGCACCCTCGCCCATAAAACGCATAACACGCTTGTCAATGAATTGTGTAACATCCATTTTTGGATCACCAGAAACGTGAGAGCGAAAGCCCATTTCAGCATATTTTTCATTAAAAGTAATACCAGACTTAGCCTCTTTTAAAGATGCTAAAACTTCTTCTTGATTGTGTCCAATACAAGACACGATACCAAGACCAGTAACAACGACACGTCTTAATTGATTTGTCATGATGTATCCTTAGATTTTATTTAAAGTGAATTTATACTAAAAAGATTAAAGCATTGATGGGTTTTCAAACAAACCAACACGAAGGTCTTTGGCCTCATAAACAGCCTTATCATCAACCTTCATGATACCATCAGCAATCCCTAGAACTAGTTTGCGGTTAATCACACGCTTAATGTTAAGGATGTAGCTTACTTTTTTGTTTGTTGGTAGAACTTGGCCTGTAAATTTAACATCGCCAACACCAAGCGCACGGCCAGAGCCTTTAAGATCATTCCAGCCAAGGAAGAAACCAACAAGCTGCCATAAAGAATCAAGACCTAAACACCCAGGCATTACTGGATCGCCTTCAAAGTGACATTTGAAGAACCATAAATCTGGCTTTACATCTAATTCAGCTTCAATATAGCCTTTACCGTATGTTCCACCGTCTTTTGTAATTTTAACAATGCGATCAAACATCAACATTGGTGGCATTGGAAGCTTGGCATTCCCTTCGCCGAAAAGCTTGCCCTTTGCGCAATCAATTAATTCATCAAATGTAAAACTAGCTTTGTCCATAAAAGACATATGTTTAGTCCTCTTTTAAATAAGTTTATATCTCAATTTTCGTTATATAGATGAGACCCTAAATTCATTCAACCCAAAACGCAATAGTTTTTTAACAGACCAAATGGTATGTAACGAAGACAGCCCTTTATTCCTCTGTGTTTGGCTCATCTGCTAAATGTAGGAAAGTCGTTCCAAATTCCGTTTTTAATCTTAATTTTATAATCTCGGAGAACGGTTTACCGTCTCTTTTCGCAAGCCAAAGCGTTGGAGTCATATTATCACGTACGCTTTCTTCTTGTGCGATCTCCCAGCTTTCCTTTTTGTCAAAGCCCGCTAAACGGTTGATTTTAACCGTACATTCGAGGGCTTTACCTGTGTAGACATTATATCTTGAGGCAACCAGATCAACCACTTTTGATTCGCCAAGCACGACTTCGAATTTGCGTTTTCCATCAAATACTTCATAAGAGTGACCGCACGGTTTTGTGCTCATCAAAACTTGGGTAAAGACACTTAAGACATCCGTTGTGCCTTTTGCCCACTCGTCTTTAATTTTGGGCACGCTTGCTTTTTCGCCTTCGGTTTGGCGAACATATTTCTTTAATTTACCGTCCTTATCATAGATCAGTTCACGCTTTTTGATCTTGCCTCGCCATTCAGATAAACTCTCATACCCATATGGGATATATTTTTCCTTATTAAAATACCCCTTACTGGTGGTTTTAACATTCCAAGGCACTAGTTTGCCAAAAAAGCCATAGGGTCTAGCACTAAAATTAATCTCGGTTTTATTTTTATCATCACGAGTGACATTCATAACCGCTTCCAGAACATGAAAGCCACTTGAATAAACATTATAAAAAGAGGTTTGTTCCTCTTTCGCATGAACGTTTTGTGGAGCCAAAACGATTAAAATACTTAAGATTACTAAAAACTTTGTAAAAAGAGCCATTTTCATGAAAAGAAACCTTGATTTATTCATTGTTTATCCTTATAAATCGGGATTGTTAAGAAAAAGATGGTGCCATGGCCTCGTTATATCAAGGGTTAATCCTTGGAAAATAAAACGTTTAATTGGCATGCCTATGCATCATCGCCAAACATCTTGTGTCTTATATATATAGGGTGTTTTTATAATGAAATCCAATTTTAAAAAGAAAGAGGAATAAAATGCCAAAGTTGAAAACAAAAAGTTCGGCCAAGCGTCGTTTCAAAGTCACCGCTACTGGTAAAGTATTGCGTAAAAAGTCAAATACTCGCCACATGCTTATCAATAAACCAACTAAGAGAAAGCGTCAGGCTCGTGGTACTCACGAATTAGCTGAGCCAGATGCACGTAAAGTATTGCGCAACTACATGCCGTATCAGCGCAAGAAAAAATCTTAAAATATTTAAAAATTTGAAACGATAAAGGAGACAAACAATGGCTCGAGTAAAAAGCGGCGTAACAACAAAGAAGCGCCACAAAAAAATTATTAAAATGGCAAAAGGCTACCGTGGTCGTAACAAATCATGTTTTCGTATTGCCGTACAAAAAGTAGAAAAAGGTTTACAATATGCATACCGTGACCGTCGCAACAAAAAGCGTACGTTCCGTGCTCTATGGATTCAGCGTATAAATGCTGGTGCCCGTGAGTTTGGTATGACTTATTCACGATTTATGGACGGTCTACACAAGGCCGGTATTGAATTGGATCGTAAGGTTCTTGCTGATTTAGCGATGAACCAGCCACAACACTTTGAAAAGCTTGTTGAGCAAGCGAAAAAAGCTGTTGCTGCATAATTAATCGATTTAATCGATACATCGTTATCAAGATTTAAGGCCTTGTTGTTGTCATTTAAAGCATCAACGAGGCCTTTTCATTTTAAACAAAATAAATTAAACCGCATAATAAACTAAAACGGACAAGATATGATGAGCGCTTTAGAAAAATTAAAAGAAGAATTAGTCAGCCAAATTAAGGCCGCCAATGACATTGGCTCTTTGGAACAAACCCGTGTTGAAGCCTTGGGTAAAAAAGGTAAGATCACAGGCTTGATGAAAAATTTAGGTCAAATGACCCATGAAGAGCGCGTTGAAACGGGCAAAGCTCTCAACGTTTTAAAAACAGAGATCGCTGAGCTTATCACAAACCGTGAAAAAGATTTAAAAGCAAAAGCTTTAAATGATCGTTTAAAAAATGAAACTGTGGATGTAACCCTATCCCCTCGCCCTGAAGAACAGGGTACAATTCACCCGATCACACAAACATTAGATGAGCTTATTCGCATTTTTGCCGATATGGGCTTTTCTGTTGCCGAAGGTCCTGATATTGAGGATGACTTCCACAATTTCACAGCGCTGAACTTCCCACCAGAACACCCAGCCCGTCAAATGCATGATACATTTTATCTGCCCGATGTTGATGGGAAAGAAGGTGATGAGGCAAAGCGTTTGCTTCGCACACACACATCAACCGTTCAAATCCGTACAATGACAGATGGCAAACCACCATTTAAAGTAATTGTTCCTGGGCGTACCTATCGCTCGGATTATGATATGACACACACACCAATGTTCCATCAGTTAGAAGGTCTCTTAATTGATGACACAACAACAATGGCGCATTTAAAAGGTTGTTTAACAGATTTTTTACGTGAATTTTTCAAAGTGGATGATCTACCTGTTCGTTTCCGTCCACACTACTTCCCATTTACTGAGCCTTCGGCTGAGGTTGATATCGGTTGTGATCGCTCTGGCGGTGATTTAAAAATCGGTGCTGGTGCAGACTGGATGGAGATTTTGGGCTGCGGTATGGTGCACCCAAATGTTTTAAAAGCTTGCGGCATTGATCCAGATAAATATCAAGGATTTGCCTTTGGTATGGGGATTGAGCGTTTAGCAATGCTTAAATATGGCATCCCTGACCTTCGAACTTTCTTTGAAAGTGATATTCGTTGGTTGCGCCATTATGGCTTTGGCCCTTTTGAGAACCCATCATCTGTATTTTAATTTTAAAAAAGATATAAACACATAAATTTAGGAACTTTAGTCCCATGAAATTTACTCTAAGCTGGTTAAAAGAATATTTAGACACTGATAAAAACGTATATGAGATCGCAGAAAAGCTGACCGCTATTGGCGTTGAGGTTGAAGATGTAATCGACCGTGCGAAAGCTTTTGATGGTTTCGTTGTTGGTTTTGTCAAAGATGCAAAACAACATCCCGATGCCGATCGCTTACAGGTCTGTACTGTTGATACGGGCGATGGATCAGACAAACAAATCGTTTGTGGTGCGCCCAATGCAAGAGCTGGCATTAAGGTTGCCTTTGCCCCTGTTGGTGCTTATATCCCTGGCATTGATGTCACATTGAAAAATGCGAAAATCCGTGGTGTTGAATCAGCTGGCATGATGTGTTCTGAGCGTGAATTAGAATTATCAGATGAGCATAATGGCATTATTGAGCTTCCCGAAGATGCAGAGATTGGCACGCCTTTGGCCCCTGTTTTAGGACTGAACGATCCAATTATTGATATTGCTGTAACACCAAACCGAGGCGATACGGCTGGTATTTATGGTCTTGCCCGTGAATTAGCGGCCGCTGGTTATGGTACGATGAAAGAGCTTGATACATCAAAAGTTGAGCCAAAATTTGACACATCAATTAGCGTTACAATTCACAATGAGAAAGCCTGCCCATTATTCCTTGGTCGTCTTATTAAAGGCGTTAAAAATGGCTCTTCCCCAAAATGGCTCCAAGATCAACTGCGCGCGATTGGTTTGCGCCCAATTTCAATTTTAGTGGATATCACAAATTATTTTTGTATTGGCTTAAACCGCCCTCTTCACGTTTATGATGCGGATCAACTCCAAGGCAATATCCACGTTAAGATGTCAAAAGGTGGCGAAGAATTAAGTGCGCTTAATGACAAAGAATACACCTTAACGCCAAACATGACTGTTATTACTGATGATAAGGAAGTTCTTGGCCTTGGTGGTATCGTTGGTGGCACAAAAACTGGTAGCGAGTTTGAGACAACCAATGTCTTTTTAGAAGCAGCCTATTTTGATCCCATTACAACAGCGATGACAGGCCGTGCGCTACAATTAGATAGTGATGCACGATACCGTTTTGAGCGCGGCATTGATCCTGCCTTTACCCGTGCGGGGATTGAGCTTGCAACAAAAATGATTTTAGATCTTTGTGGCGGTGAGGCTGGAAGCGTTGTTGAAGCAGGAAGCGTTCCTGATATTTCAACGACATATCAATTTGATACAGATATGACAACTCGCCTTGGTGGTTTAGAAGTCGAAGAGAAACGCCAAATCGAAATCTTGGAAAGCCTTGGTTTCATTTGTAAAAAATCAGGCGATGTTTATAGCGTCACTAGCCCAAGCTGGCGCCATGATTTACAAGGGTCTGCTGACTTTGTCGAGGAAGTTCTACGCATCGTTGGCTATGATCAAATCCCGAGCCTTTCAGTTACTAAAAATCATGAAATTGATGATGAGCATGTGCTTGACCCATTTCAAACATTTGCCGCGCGTGCAAAAAGAATGCTTACAGCACGAGGATTGTTTGAGACTGTGACTTGGTCTTTTGTCGATGAGAAAGCCGCCAATGCTTTCCGCCTTGATGATATTCGTGATGAAGATTTCAAAGCCTTAACACTGACAAATCCAATCTCAGAAGATTTGAAATATATGCGCCCTAGCATCTTACCAAACCTTATTAATGCTGCGGCAAAGAATAAAGCGCGTGGCTTTGGCGGAACAAACTTAATGGAAGTTGGCCCTGTCTTTAGAAACATTGAGCTAGTAAAAGGTCAAATGAATGTCGTTACAGGTCTTCGCACTGGCGATACATCTGAAAAGCATTGGACAGGATCACATAGAAATGTTGATCTTATGGATGTTAAGGCCGATGTGATGGCGCTTCTTGGCTTAACAGGTTCAAACCTTAACCCACAAATTACAACTGATGCACCAAGCTATTATCACCCTGGTCGCTCGGCTGTTCTTCGCTTGGGTAAGAATGTTCTGGGGTATTTCGGGGAATTGCACCCTGGATTACTTGAAGAAATGGATTTTGAAGGCCCTGCGGTCGCATTTGAGCTGTTTTATGAGTCTTTACCGCTTAAACACTCTAAATCTGATAAGAAGAAGCTTCTACAGGCCTCTAACCTACAACCACTAAGCCGTGATTTTGCCTTTATTTTAAAAGACGATGTGAGTGCGGCTGACACCTTACGTGCAATTATTGGGACGGATAAAAACCTAATTGCGAATGCCGAAGTCTTTGATGTCTATCAAGGTAAAGGCGTTGAAGAAGGGCATAAATCAGTTGCCATTAATGTAACACTTCAACCAAGTGATAAAACATTAACCGATGAAGAAATCGAAGCGGTTAGTAAGAAAATTATCGAATCTGTTGAAGCCCGCGTTGGTGGAAAATTAAGATAAGCCATCAGCGTAGGGGGAATTACTTTTTTACAGGCACTTCACACCCGAAGACATCAAAAAACCCCGGCTATGACAATAAAGAGAAGGTATTGCAACAATGAAAAAACTTAATAGTTCGATTATTTTATTCTTAATAAATATCACGAGCATCGTTTTTTGTATTTTCTATGCCATATATATGGAGCATCGGTGTGGGCGCTGTGCATCATATACATTTGCTTTAACATACGTTTTGTTGCCTGTATTCCCTTTATTAATATCTAGTGTAGGAGCATTTTTAGCTTGGAAAGGTAAATCTAAGATTGGTATGTGGCTAAATCTGTTGATCTTAGCAATAATAATAGTTGGATTTGGAATGTTATTTAACAATGTACGATACATGTAAGTTCATTAAGACTATAATAAGAGCTCTCTCTAATGAAAAAGCGCTTGGAGTTTTATCTTCAAGCGCTTTTTTATATTGTTGATCTAAATTTTTTAAATGGCACATTCTTTTGCGAGTAAGGCTTCTTTTATATCTGTTCCCCAGCGGTAGCCAGTTGTCACTTTGCCCGATTTTCCGATGACCCGATGACAAGGCACGAAATAGGAAACTGGATTTGCCCCCACAGCCGTTCCAACAGCACGCACAGCGTCTGGTTTTCCAATCGCAAGTGCAATATCACTATAAGATTTGGTCTCTCCATATTTGATTTTCAAAAGCTCGCTCCAAACAGCCATTTGAAATTCTGTTCCTTTAAGGGTAAATTCTTCGGCAAATAATTCATTATTCATCAGTTTCTTATCAAGATTTTTAATAAATGAAGCACCATCAAAGAAATAATCTTGGACAAGTAAATCGCCACCAAGTTTTAAGTCTCTTGATGCCTC
>PBIV01000040.1 GCA_002720935.1 Rickettsiales bacterium
ATTGGTACCATGTGAACCATTATTGCTGATTGAGCTGTTAGTCTTAATCCTATAGCTATAGATAAAAGCCAATAAGTAGAAGATTGTAGTGCTTCTTTAATTTTAAAATCAATAAGATTTAATGGCTCATGATTGTTTGATAAATCTTCTTCATCTTCAATATCAGCTTCGTGGGGTTTAGGTAATCTCATAAATAAAGACAATGGAATACCAATAACTAAAATGATAATTCCAGAAAATATACAAGCTACTCTCCAATCAAAAGAGAATATTATTTGAGCTATAACAAATGTTAATACTGTGCTTCCAATGGCTGAACCTACTGTGGACCAAGACATAGCAATTCCTAATCTCTTGCGAAACCATGCATTTATTGCAGCAGAGATACCATGATGTGGAATAGAAAAGCCAATTGTTAAAAATGTTAAAAAGGTAATAAGGAAAAACATATAAGTCGGCGCAATTCCAATTAAAATAAATCCAATACCACCGCTTAGAACTCCAGCTAATATTATTGCCTTAGGGCCATATTTATCTACTAAATAACCAGCAACAGGTCCTTCTAAACCACCTTCTAGACTGCGGATCGTAAAAGCTAGGGACATTTGGGTTTTAGTTAAATTAAAGGTACGGCTTATAGGAAGAAAATAAGCCGACATGCCTGTATGATATAGACCGCCAAAAAGGAGTTGAAAAATAGCTGAAACTACTACAACTTTCCATCCATAATAATGGGTTTTTGGCTGTTCAGTACTTTTGTTTATTGTAGCCATTTGTACTTTCTTGTAAGACAGCCGAAAATCTAGATTCTATATTAAATACAGTTAAAAAACAAACTTATTATTGTATAATACGAAATGTTGTAATTAAATAATATAAAACTAAACACATGAACAAAGGTCCTATTACATACTCATATTGGGTGGTTCCTGAAAAAGTCTTAGCAGGTGAATACCCCGGTAATCAAATGCGAAAAAGTGGAATATTTCGTGTGCTTAGAACGTTATTAGATCAATCTATAGCATTTATTAGGCACCCATTACAAGGTTGGCCTACTGAATATAAAAGGGTCAAAAAGCTTTTGAGCGCAGGTGTTACGAACTACCTTGATTTAACACAATCAGAGGAATTACTTCCATATGAAACATTATTGAAGAGAGAAGCAGAATTACTAGGTATGGTTGTAAATTACAAACGTGTTCCAATTAAAGACCAAAATATTACAACAATTGATGAGATTAATAAATGCATTTTATTCATTAATGAAAGTATACAATCTGGTAACAAAGTTTATATACACTGTTTACGAGGATTGGGAAGAACTGGAATGATAGTTGGTTGTTTTTTAGTTGATCAGGGATTAACTGGGAAACAGGCATTGAAAAAAATAACAGATCTTAGAAAAAGTCTTTTAAATTCAGTTTTGCCATCCCCACAAAATAAAAAGCAATCTGGAGTGGTAGAAAATTGGAAAAGTTAAGTGTGAATCGGATACATTTTTTTGATAATATGGTATAGTTTCAATGCTGTTTGTGTTTTTACATTTTGACGTTTTTGATTGATGGATTAATGATAATTAATAATGACAAAAAATTAGGTTTTGATGACGTACTAGTCATTCCTAAAGTATCTACAATTAATTCTAGAAAAGATGTGGATTTAGATACTAATATTAAATTCCCAAATTCAGGTCTTGATTGGAATGGTATGCCTATTATGGCATCTAATATGGATTTTGTAGGAACATTTGAAATGGGGATGGCTTTGCAAAATTTTCATGTAACCACTGCTGTTAATAAATTCTATTCTACAGATGAGTGGGTGAACGCAATTAATCAAGGTTTAGATTTAAACTACAATTTTATAACTTTTGGTTTAGATAATATTGAACATATCCATCAAAAGATTTCAGATATATCTGCTAGATCAAATAAAAGTCCTTCAGTTGCTGTTTTTGATGTACCAAATGGGTATATCAAATCATTTTGTGAATTAATTTCTATTGCGAGAAAAGAATTTCCTGAATTAGGTATTCTTGCAGGAAATGTTGTTACACCAGATGGGGTTAAACAACTAATGGAATCTGGTGCTGATGGGGTAAAAGTAGGTATTGGATCTGGTGGCGTTTGTAGCACATCTGCAACCACAGGTGTTGGTTATCCTCAATTAGCTGCCGTAATTGAATGTTCTGAAGAGGCAAAAAAATCCAAAGGATTTATCATATCTGATGGTGGTATTAAAACATCTGGAGATATAGTAAAGGCTTATTCTGGAGGTGCAGGATTTGTAATGTTGGGATCAGTTCTCGCTGGACATGAGGAAGGTAAGGCATCTCTAATAACCAAAGATGGAAAGTTTTACAGAAAATTTTATGGTATGAGTTCAGGAGAAGCTATGACTAAACATTATGGCGGAGTAGCAAATTATAGAGCTCCAGAAGGTATATCGATATTGGTAGAAGATCGAGGTAGTGTTGAGAATACTGTAAATCAATTATTGGGTGGAATTCGTTCTGCTTGTACTTATATAAACGCAAAAAACATTAGTGAAATTTTCGAGAAATCTACATTTGTTACAGTGTAATTTAGTCCGCTAATTGATTCAAAGATTCATCAAACTCAGCAGGTGTATTAACTAAGTAACCAATATTGTTCAAACCTCTCATTAGTCCTTTATCGTCCATACCGTAGCCAACTAACCAATGATCATTTTCTAAGGTAAAACAGGTATAATCTGGGCTAATATCTGTAGATCTTTTAGCAACTTTATCAACTAGTACTGCTACTTCCACAGTACTTTCTGTTATTGCATGAATTATATTTTTTACCATTGATAGTGTGATTCCAGTATCTAAAAGATCATCAATTAGTATACTTGGGGTACCTTTTGTAAATTTGGTTTCATAATCGCTAACATGGATAACCTCCGGCTTATCTGGGTTGTATGAATATTCATAAGCGCTTGCAATTATTGGATTAACTAACCATTTTTGGGGATTTAAAGATTCTAACTCAATCATAAGTTTTGTTCCAAAAACTATTCCTCCTGTAAGTACAGGTATCAAGTTTACTATTGGTTCATTTTGCCATTTAGTGTCAATTTCTTTAGCAATGAGCTTTATGTTTTTTTCTATAGTTTTTTCATCCCATAATATTTCTAAATCTTTCATACAATTATCCATTCTTTTTGTATGTTATACCTAATGCTTGAGGTTCGTTCCCTAGAATGAGTACTTTTAAAGGTTTTGGTAACCATTTACCTTCATTTTGATTGGCAATTTGTATTAATACAAGAGTTAAAATCATTAATGGGAAAGGGATAAGTGGTAATATTTGAGATAATCCAATTGTTACGGTTTGTAATTTTAGTGCTATTACTTGTAGTGCACTAAAACCATATACTCCTAAAGACGCACGAATAGGATTCCAGCCACCAAATATAACGATAGCTAAAGCTATCCAGCCATAGTTTATTGTATGTCCTTCAGACCATCCATATTTTGCATGTAAACTAAATGCAGCTCCACCAATACCAATAAGCATACCGCCTAATGTAGAATAGATTAACCTTGTATATAAAACATTAATACCTCTGGCATTTGCAGCTTCAGGATTTTCTCCAACAGATCTAAGGTTTACTCCAAGTTGAGTTCTAAATAAGAAAAACCAAGAAGCAGGTATAAGTAATATTGAGGAAATAACTAATAAATTATTATTGAATAATGTTGGGCCAAGGTAAGGTATTTCATTAAGCAATGGAATTGTTATTCTATCAAGATACGGCCCTGGAATTCTGACAAATGATTGACCTAGAAAACTGCTTAGTTTCCACAAAAAGATTGTTAATATAAATCCAATAGCAATTTGATTTATATATAAATTCATATTTACTATAACTATAAAAAAGGCAATCATTCCACCTAATAAAGCTGCGGCTATTACTCCAATAAGTAAAGAAGTTGTTGTAACTGTTACTGCAAAAGCCGCAAGAGCAGTTATTAAAAGGGTTCCTTCCATTGATAAATTAACAATACCGACTCTTTGAGTAATTGTTTCTCCAATTACTGCAAATATTAAAGGGCTAGACATAGCGATTATTGTGACAAATGATGCTTCGAAATTTTCCATTATTTAGCAACCTTATTATTAAAACGATTGACTAACAGCATATCGATTTTACTTGCTTTGATAATTAGCCAAGATAATACAAATACAGATTCAATAATATATGGAAAGCTTGAATCAAGTCCTAGTCTAAGTTGTAATTGAATTCCTCCTACCATAATGCTTCCAAATACAGTACTAACTAAAATAACTGTGAAAAGGTTTCTTCCAGCTATAAGTGCAATTAGTATACCTAAGAATCCATAACCACCTGAGATATTAGGGACTAATTTGTGATAAATACTCATAGCTTGAATTGATCCCGCTAATCCTGCAATGGATCCTGTGATTAAAAATGCAATACAAATATATTTAACTGAATCAATTTTAAATCGCATTGTTGCATCTTTGTTTGCTCCTGTTGCTATCAAGCGTAGCCCCATTGATGTTTTATTTAATATGAAATATAAAACAAATATTACTGTCGAAACAATAATTAGCGGCCCAATTGGGAAGTTACTACCCTCAATACCAGGCATCCAGGATTGTGGAGGAAACAAATCAGTACCTCCAGTGGATGCGATACCTGCTCTTTTCCATGGCCCAATTACCAAATAAACAATTAATCCTGCAGCAACAAAGTCTAGGCCAAGTCCCCCAAAAATTTCATGTACATTAGCTTTAGTTTTTAATAAACCGCATACTAATCCTAGGAAAGCTCCAAATGATGCACCAGCTAATAATTGAAAAAGAGGGGCAAAATCATTTTCTCCAATGATTGTTCTGGCAATGAAAGTTGCTCCTATGGCTCCAAATAGCACTTGGCCTTCAATACCAATATTCCATAGACCAGTACTAAAAGTTATAATAAGAGCAAGTCCTGCTAAGCACATAATAGAAGTAATTAAGAGCGTTCTAGAAAATTTATCAAAGTTACCGAATGCGCCTTCAAAGATAGTTAGATATATTTCAATGGGTGAAGATTGCAATAATAGCAACACTACCGAAACTACTGTTATAGCAAGGATTATACTGATTATGTTTTGTACTATTGATCTAATCATTATCTACCTGATATTTTTTGCATTGTCAGTTCTCTTGGAAGTTCTTTTTGAGTTCCATGAGCAACAATATCATCGTTATAAAAACAGATAATATAATTTGCGTAGTTGTAAATTTCATCAAGATCCACTGAAGAAAAAATTGTGATTACTTTTTCTTCTCTGGACTCTATTAAATTTGACCAAATATATCTTGCTGATTGAATATCTAATCCTCTAGTAGGTTGTTCTAATAGTAAAACTTGGGTTTCTTTGGGTATTAGTGAAAGCATTAGTCTTTGTTGATTACCTCCAGAAAGGTTTTGAGCTAAAGAGTTAGGTGTTCCTCTGATACCGTATTCCTCTATAAGATTTTCAGATATTTTTCTGATATTTGGCCAATTTATTACCCCATTAGTATCATGTATAAGAGCTACATGTTGCATAATATTCATATCCGAGAATAATCCTTTTTCAAGTCTGTCAGCAGGTACATAGGTGATAGCATTTTGATTAATGTGTGAATTGGTTTCTGTAAGAATTTTAGTAGAATAATTTGTTTTTGTAATAAAACTTTGGATGAATGAATCTGCGCCAGAGCCTTGTAATCCAGCTATACCTACAATTAAATTTTGATTTAATTGTAAATTTTCCGTAGTTTTTAATTGATTGTTTTTAGTTACTTCTATTGTTATATTTTGCGAATTTTCGGAATACAAGTTAAATGAATTTTGTATGTATGATTGCTCGCCAAACATAAGATTAACTAACTCATTAGGGTCGATTGGTAATGATACTGTTTGGGTTGCCTTTCCATTCTGCATAATCGTTGCTTTAGAGCATATTTCTAATATTTCTTCAATTTTATGAGAAACCAAAATTATACTGTATCCATCACTTGCTAAAGTACGAAGAGTATTAAAAACTTTTTCTTTTTGTTCGAGAGAAAAACCACTAGTAGGCTCATCTAAGATAATTATTTTTGTTCCTTTTTCAAGAAGACGAATCAATTCTAACTGTTGCCTTTCACCAATGGATAAGTCTTTGATCAGTGAATTGGGTTTGATATCCCAATTGAATTGTTTTGAATATAATTCAATTGTTTGTTCTATCTTGGGTTTTGATAGAAATATTTGATTATTATGGGAGCCAGCTATAAAACTTTCTAACACGGTGAAGTTTGAAAAATCTAATGGATCTTGACCTAAGATACCAATTCCTTGTTCAGTTGCATGGAGAGTGGATCCAAGAGCAATAGGGTTGTTATTGATAGATATAGTTCCATTATCTGGTAATAATTGACCAGATAATATTTTGATAAGAGTAGATTTTCCAGCACCATTTTCACCAATGATCGCATGTATAGTACCTGAATCTATAGTAAAACTAATATCATCATTAGCCTTAATTTCGCCAAATTGTTTGCTAATATTTTGAAATTCTATTTTCATGATGGTTAAAGAGAAAAGGCGATTTCAATTTTTTGACAATCGCCTTTTCTATATATAAATATCTTAACTATTTCTTTTAAGCACTATCTCCAGTCATTCCTTCTAACAACTGTGGTGTATACCAAATATCTTTTAAGGTTGGATATGAACCAGCTGCAACAAAATTAGTACCATCTTGGTAATTGATAGGACCTTTATATAAGGTAGTAAGATCTTTATCAAATGATTCAATTATGCTCTCAAGTTTACCTTTTGATGTATCCGATAAGGCATCCCCGAAAATAAATCCAATCGATGAACTATCTTTGTCGTTAAAATCATCCAAGTTTGGTCCCACCCAATTGAATTCGGATTCAAAGTGGTCGTGGGAAACGTCCTCAGCGACTTCTAAATAGGCAGGTCCCCAGTTAAAGTAAGGTACACCTAAACAGACATTTGGAGCGAGTTCGCAAGCACCTTCGTAGTCATAACCAACCACTAGGACATCTTCTCCCGCGGCTGCTCTCTTGTCAGTTTCTATTAAAGCTTCTGGTGTATCAATATGTGAAATAACAACATCAACACCTGAATCATAAAAATCATTCACGACTACAGTAGGATCTAAAGTAACACCAGGTATATGGAACCAAAATCCAATCCATTTTACTTGGAAGTTCAAATCCCCAGCTGCAACATTTTTTGATGCCCAGCAATCTTTTGCTCCAAGGTATGCTGCATTTGTTAATCTTCTTGTTTCGTCATTGATCAACGGGCCGAGGAATCCAATATTACCACTTTTTGATTCTAATGCTGCTGCACATCCTGCTAGATATTTACCATATTCCATTTGCGGCATAATGTTACCGAGGTTTTTTAGATTTGGTTTATATGCTTTTCCATCTGCCCAAGCACTATCACCAGACGACCAGATCATTGTTACATCAGGGTGAGCTTCAGCTGCAGCAAGTATTCCATCTTTCATATCGTCTGATGTGGCAAAAATTAATTCTGCTCCTTGATCAATCATATCTGCAGCAACTTGTTCAACAGTGGTGTTAGGAGAATCAGCAGGATTGATGAAGTCAGCGACAATCATCTCTGCTCCTAATTTTTCTTCAATGTAAGCTCCACCTTCAAAGTGAGCTTGGGACCATCCTTTGTCATCTCTAGGTCCTACGAGAATCATTCCGAACTTTTCAATATCATGGTGTCCGGCATGTTCATCCTTGGAATGTTCTTCTTCGGAGTGCTTTTCTTCAGAATGTTCTTCCTCGGAGTGCTTTTCTTCAGAATGTTCTTCTTCAGAATGTTCTTCTTCTTCTAACAAATCACATCCACCAATAAAGGTAAGAAGAAATAGTGAGAGAATTGAGAAAAGAAAAAATTTGCGTGTACTATAAAATATTTTGGCCAACATAAAATACCCCTTAAAAATATTTGAAAAAAGAGTCAATGATTTTGTGTGCTACCCCACATTCATTGATAGGGAGATTATATCATTTGGGCGTAAGTAAGATACACAAAAAAGAGGCAATATAATGCGATTCTATCAATTATGGAGTAGGTATTCGAAATTATCGGACTCTAAGTTTTCTGATAGTAAAATTGCATTATTCCTTAGATGGAAAGTACGTGCTAGTTCAGTTTTAGGAGATAGGGTGATAAATTGTTCTACATTTGGATATTCATGTTTTATATTTTCTGCAGCAGCAAAAACAATTTTTCTTCCTGCACCTCTTTGGTAACTCCACACAGTATAAAATACTGCAATACAATTAATTTGGTGTGGAGAACAAGAATATTTTTCTATATCGTCAAGAGATTTTGGAATCTCGGTAGTGTATGCAACACATATTATTGCGCCAGGTTTGTATTGATTGTTTTCGCCATAATATAGGCCGTGATCACCCATAAAAGAATGGATGCTGGGATCTTCTGAGATCTGTAAAGAAAATACTTCTCTGCCATTAGAAGTTCTATAATTTGCATCAAGCTCAGGCCTAACTGGATCTTCGTGAACAAACCGCAATGCTGCTGGGTGGTTTTTTTCTAACACCAATTCTGAATGAGTTAACATGATATAGTCCTTCCAAGGTTAGTTTATTAGGCAAGGTAATAAAGATTTGAAAAGAGACCTCTAGATGTTCATATAGGTTGCAAAGAATACAGGTTGTTTAATAACAGTATTCGGAGGTTACATCGTTCCTAATTATACCAATAATCAGAAAAAATGTCGAATCTAGGCATTTTTTTTATTAAGATACTATTAAATCATAATAAGGAGTATGTGAAATGGGATTAAGAGATCGTCAGCCAACCACAATTGAAGAATATATTAATTACAAAATTAAATATAATAATTGGAATAGATGGGGTAAAGAAGACCAGTTAGGCACTCTGAACCATATTAACAAAGAAGGTATAAGGCATGCTAATTCCTTAGTAAAAGAAGGACAGACTGTTTCGTGTTCTAATCCAATAGCTACTCCAAAAGTGATTTCGGATTTAAAAAGAAATCCTAGGCCTGCTGATCATATTATGACAGTAGGTCCATTAAGTTCTGGTGATTATGTGGGTGTCTCTTATCATGGATTTGTTAATACCCATATAGACGCTTTATGTCACATATTTACTAATAGTGTTGATGAGGGTGGTAGATTGTATAATGATCGAGACCCATCACTCGTTACTGATGTAGGTGCACTTACCAATTCTGTTGATAATTGGAAAAACGGGATTGTAACCAGGGGTGTTTTGTACGATATACCTCAATTGCGAAATGAGGATTATGTTGCTCTTGATCGTCCGGTTGAAGGATGGGAACTTGAAGACTGGGCAAATTTAGTTGGGATAATTCCGAAAACAGGAGATGCAGTTTTAATACGTTCAGGAGCTGATGCGTTTTGGAAATCAAATCCTGATTTTGAATTTTCTTTTCCACCAAATACTCCTGGGAACGCTCCTTCGATTATCGAATATTTGTATGACACTAGTGCTGCAATACTAGGTTGGGATCTCCAAGAATCTGGGGCTATGGCATATGATTATTCTGCAAGAATACCTATTCATGAGGTGGTAATACCCTACATGGGGCTTCCTTTGTTGGATAATGCTAACTTTGAAGAATTATCTAATATGTGTCGTAAGTACAATCGTTATGAATTTTTATTAGTTATTGCCCCTTTAATTGTAAATGGAGGTACCGGTTCTCCAGTAAATCCAATAGCTATATTTTGATATAATCAAATATAAAAGCCAGCCACAATAATTATGTCAGCTGGCTTTTGTTTATCACTGGATTTTTAACTAATAGTATTAGAGTCCTCTTACTAAATTTATAACGGCTTTAGTGTCTTTAACCTCAACATGTTTTCCAGAGATAAAAGAGACTATTTTTCTAGGTTTTGCTTTTTCTCCGATAACTATTACTAAATTTTCTTTTATGTGAACTTTTAGGGTTAATCCAAGTTCAAACACCCATTCAGAAAATTCTATGAATAATTTTCTTTGATTTCGCAGTCCGCCTAATGGCGGTAATGTGAGACTGTTTTCTTTAATTTGAATATTAATTTCATTTCCTTTGAATTCTAGATTAGCAAAAGGAGTATCGTTTTCTATTGTTAGTTGTCCAGCTAAATCAAGTTTGAAATTCATAATCTCTGTTTATTCCTGTGCGTTTTCTTGTGTACTTACACTAATAGTTCCTGAAATGTTCCATTCAGCTTTTTCGGGATTAGCGCCTGTAGATTGAGGTACTAGTATTGTCATATCAGTAAATTTGTAATTAATAGTTGTTTTTCTTCGGTTTAAAAAATCGTATAATCCTTCAGCCATATCAATCCATGCACTCAAATTATTTGCTGTCATTTTCTCCCTCCGAGGTAGTATTATTTAATTTGTAATAACATAAATTATTGTAGTATATAATCTACATTATGTCAATAAAGTAATAGATATGTTGTTTATATACTACAATATACGGTTGTTTATTGATATTATTTCGCTTTGTTCTATAATGCATACATGATTGTAACAAACGTATTAATGGCATTTATTTCAGTATGGATACTTAGTGAAGTTATGCTTTATTCTTCCCTAAAATTCGTTGGAAATACTTCTTCTTCATATTCATATGGTTTTATCTGGATTCTTAGGAGTACGGCTCTTTTATTACTTGCTGCGACGTTTGTGTTTATGACATTTATACCTACCATAGAAATCGAGAATTTCTTATTCTATTGTTTTATCTAGGAGTCAAAATTGAGTTCAAATGTACGAAGTATCAGTTATATTATGCCTATAGTTCTTATTGGATCAGCAGGCTTAATTCTCATAAGTCGAGGTATGCATAATAGTTGGGGCCTTTTCCTTATTCCTTTAACAGATCATTTGAATGTCGGTCGAGAAATTTACAGCATAGGAATATCTCTCAATGTTCTATTTACTGGGTTAGGGGCTCCCTTATTTGGTGCGCTTGCTGATAAATATGGCCCAGGAAAGTCAATTTTTCTAGGTGCCATTCTCCAAATTATCAGCCAATATTGGTTATCAAATGTTTCCAATTCATTTGATCTAATAGGATCTTTATTGCTTGGTGGATTTGCTGCGGCAGGATTTATTGGTATTGCTATGGCAGCTGTGGGGAGGTCAGTTAGCCCACAAAATAGATCTCTTTTTGTAGGAATGGTTATGGCTTCAGGAGGCCTAGGGCAATTTCTTATAACTCCATTAATGAGTGGAATAATTCAAAATGCAGGTTGGTTGACAGCTGTTTATGTATTAATGTTCTTCAGTTCCCTTCTTATAATTTTTTCTTATCTCATAAGTTTTTCAAAGGATGCACAGTCAGACTCAAATAATGTTAAACAAACTGTCTCTGAAGCATTCAAAGAAGCTATTAAGAACAAAAACTTCAACTTGTTGACCCTTGGATTTTTTGTATGTGGTTTTCACGTAACATTCATCGGTTCTCATTTTCCTGCATATTTACAAGATCAGGGTTTAGGATCTATTGCTGGATGGTCTTTGGGATTACTTGGCCTTTTCAACGTTTTTGGCACTACTATGTATGGTTATTTAGGTGATCGGATGTCAAAGAAAAACCTATTAGTTAGTATTTATACATTTAGATCATTGATCTTTTTAATTTTCATTTTTATGCCTAAAAATGAATTTACTGTTATGGTATTTGCAGGAATTTTAGGTCTTTTATGGCTATCTACTGTACCATTAACCAGTGGTGTTATTTCAGATATTTTTGGCCCATCATTTACTTCTATGCTATTTGGGATAACTTTGTTTTCACATAATTTAGGGTCTGCTTTAGGTTCTTGGTTGGGAGGAAGAATGTTTGATCAATATCAATCCTATGACGTTATGTGGATAGCTTGTGTTGTTTTAGGACTACTAGCAGCATTTTTACATTTTCCAATAAAAGGAACAGCTGTTCAACGGATTAGTATTAATCCAGCAACTACTTAGTTATTAATGAAATTTTCCCAATTCACTCTAAATAAAAAACTTCTTTCAGCCATTAATGATATGGGATATGTTAATCCTACCCCAATTCAAGAAAAAGCAATTCCTATTGCTTTACAAGGCAAGGACGTCCTAGGTTTAGCTCAAACTGGAACTGGAAAAACAGCATCTTTTATGCTTCCTATTCTTGAAAAACTTTCAAAAGGATCATTAAGGAAAGTACGAGCACTTGTTATTGCTCCGACTCGTGAACTCGCTGAACAAATACATCAATCAGCGATTAGTTTGGCGAAACATATGCCAATTCAGAGCTTATCTATTTATGGTGGAGTAAGTAAATATGGACAAGTAAAGAATTTAAAAAAAGGAGTGGAGATCATAATAGCATGCCCCGGTCGTTTATTAGATCTCATTGGAGATGGAATTATAAATTTGTCTAAAGTTGAAATATTAGTTTTGGATGAAGCTGATACAATGTGTGATATGGGGTTTTTACCTGACGTTCGACGAATAATGAGGTACTTATCCAAAGACATTCAAATTTTATTTTTTGCAGCAACTATGCCTGATGAAATAAAACAATTAACGGAAGATATTTTACATAATCCTCATACAGTTCAAATTGGGAAAATAGAGCCTGCAAAAACAGTTGCACATTATCTTTATCCAATAAAATCAGTTTCATTAAAGACAAACTTATTATTAGAATTTTTCAAAATTACTGCTACGGGTAAAGTAATCGTATTTACACGAACTAAACATAGAGCAAAAAGATTATGGAATGATTTGGAATCAGCCAAATTGAATGCCACTCTTTTACAAGGAAATATGTCACAAAATCGTCGCCAACAATCGATTAATGGGTTTAAAAAAGGTAAATATGATATCTTAGTTGCAACCGATATGGCATCTCGTGGAATAGATATTTCTGAAGTATCACATGTGATAAATTTTGATATGCCAAGTACTACTGATGACTATATTCATAGAATAGGCAGAACTGGAAGAGCAGAAAATAGAGGAGAGGCTATAACCTTTCTTCTCCCCCAGGATAAAAAATTATTACTAAAAATAGAATCTTTATTAGGTTATAAAATCCCAGAGCAATATATAGATGGTTTTGATTATGACACAATAATAACAACTAACAAAAAAGTAACTTTTAATAGAGATTCAACAAAAGTAAATAATAATTACAGGAAAGCTAATAGGAAATTTCAGTACAAAAAAACTACTAATTAGAACCGGTAGTACTGACTTGTGTTAATGCTTTTATAGCAAAATTATTGAATGAATACATTGAAAGTGTTTTATCTGTTGAATAGGTTTTATTCGAATTTAGAGAAAATATATTTATAGTGCGACTAGGGCCTTGATTAGCAAATAATAAATTGTCTCCTTGAATTGGGAGGTATGTGTCTGGAGTGGCATCTTGTATGAGTGCTGTTCCATTTAACTTGATTCCTGGTGTGTCTGAGTTTAGAGTTACTAATCCTTGGTTTGTTGAAGTAGGTATTACGCCTCTAAATATTATTTCAGATGTATCAGATCCAGAATAATATTGCATATACAATTTCCCTGACTCATTACTATCAGAAAGGTTTTTTAAACTAAGAATAATATAAGCCTTATTTGTAGTATCTCCTGTACCATCATAATTTTGAGATGTTACTTTTACATTTGAATTGAATTTGACATAGAGATCGAACGTTTCTCCATTCTTAAGTCCTCCACCTCTGAATCCATCGTTGTTAAAATGGATACTTTTCATATATATTTCTTCAGCAGCAATACTGAATCCAGATCCATTTAGGTTGAGTGAATACAGTCTGACATCATGGGTTGAAAGATTCATTGTTTGGTAGTTTAAATCTGGAATAACAGTACCGTTTGATCTATATTGAGATACTATATTATTAGGGCTTTTAATTTCTATTTCCTCAACAGTATATTTCCCATTTTCTGTCCAGAAATCTCCGGTAGCTGAAAATTTTATTGAGCATGTAGTAATTCCTGATAGGTTTGTAAATACATAGCAAGATTGAGTTTGTTTATTACGATTTGGATTAGCAACATTACCAAATCTAATACGTACATCGTTTGCACCCTCAATAGTAGATGTAAACCCTATAATCACTTCAAGATTTCGTGAAATATTTGAATTTACTATTTGAAATGTTTTTAATTTTGGCTCATTTGTGGGTACTGGCGTAGGTGTAGGTGTAGGTGTAGGAAGAGGCGTAGGCGTAGGTGTGGGTACAGGAGTAGGTGTAGGTGTAGGAGTAGGAATAGGAGTAGGAGTAGGAACAGGAGTAGGAGTAGGAACAGGAGTAGGAGTAGGAACAGGAGTAAGTGTAGATATAGGTAAAGGAGTAGGTGTGGCACTGGGTATTTTTGCTATACCTATCTCAATAGCAGCATCAATTGTAGCTTGAACATTTGGTGCTTCCTTTGGAGAATCATTTCCACACGCGGTAAAAAGCGATATGGTTAGCATGAGAATTACCATACTAAATATGTTTAATTGTATTGCCATAATAATATTATGATACTTAATAGATATAACTAACCTACTCCATTAAACTTGAGTAGGATAGTACTGTCAAGTTTGCGACACATCTATTTCTTTTCCGTTGAGTAGGCATGAACTTTTTAAAGGTACCGCATTTTTAACCAGATTTTCTGCAAAACAACCTTGTTTGGCGATCCTAATTATTTCTAAAACGTTAGAATCAGGATCTTTGGATTCTACAGTAAATTCACTTCTAACTTCCGTTACTTTATTTTCAACAGTACCTTGTTTTACTGACCCCTTGAGATAATAGTCAAGTTCAACGTGTACTTTAGCGGTAGTAATTCCTACTTTTCTCATTGAAGCGTACCGCTTCAGTTGAGTAAGTAGTCAGAATCCAATACCAGCTACAATATGAGCTAAAGGAGAGGGATGTTTAGCATCTCCTCCAAGTCGTTCTGGTTCATCAGAATAAAACGTAAATTGATTTCTTGTAGCTTTATGAAGCATTTTTTCTATATGTTCACAATCTACAACTACGGTTGAAGTAAATACACCCTTTGGTAATTCTTCACCTACGATAGATTGAGGTATATCACTTGGCATAATTGATCTCCTTCATTCTGCAGTACCAGCGTATTCTTTATGTAAAAGTTCCCAATCTATATCATATCCAAGCCCAGGTTTTGTAGGTGCATGTACAACACCTCCATCGAATTGGATATCTTCTACTAACCCGAACATATTACTTCCTGTGGAAGGGAAAAATTCAAAAAATTCACAGTTAGGGACTGCCATCGTAACATGTAGGTTGGCTACATTATTCAAGGAATTTCCTCCGTGATGAATCTCGCATTTCATTTTGAATCCTTCTGCAAGATGGCATAGTCGAACCAAGGGAGTAATACCACCAGTAATCGCTACATCGCCTCTAAGGATGTCAGTTGCAAATTGGGTGATCCATTGAGTCATGCCATAATACCTTCCAGGGGCATATTCAGTAGATAGAATAGGAATATCTAATTTTTGATGAAGTTTTATATAGTTATAAATATCTTCTTCCGCTAAAGGGTCTTCATACCAATAGTAATTTAATTCTTCTATTGCACGACCAACCCTTACAGCATCTTCGTAGTTGTAAGCCCATGTTGAATCTAGCATCAGTTTCATCTCAGGACCCACAGCTTTTCGTACAGCTTCAGATATTTCAATATCGTTTGCTGCAATTCCATGTGGATGTATTTTATGAGCTATCCAGCCCATTTCTTTAAATTTAATAGCTTCTTCTGCATATTCTTCTTTTGTTTCCCAAAAACCTGTACTCGAATATACAGGAACAACCTCTTTGCATGTGCCTAGTAGTCTGTGGATTGGTTGACCAGTAATTTTCCCATTTATATCCCAAAGACAAATATCTATTGCACCAATTATGTATGTTGAAACCGATCGGTTAGCTTTCCAAAGATCTTGCCAAATCGCACCAATATCTTGAGGGTTTTTCCCAATAAGTCTTGGTTTAATAAATTCAATCAAACCTGGAGCAAAATGATCCGCACCCATCCTCGAGCTACCGAGAAAAGCGTTTCCACTTATTCCTTCATCTGTTTCAACAGTAACTACTCCAAGTTTTTGAGTACTACCGAAAGTTTGAAAATTAAGTCCTACTTTCCATGGTTCCGATTTCCAGTAGAACATATCCATTTTTACATTTGTAATTTTCATAATACTCCTTTACTTATCATTAACAAGAAACCAATGCCCTATCACAATCTAATATTTCATTTGCATATTGTCTCGTTATGGATGTTCCGTCATCGTTTTTGTCTAATATTTTAAACAAACCATAAATTCCCCCACCAAGAGCACTGGATAGTATAAGGCTGGCCAAAATGAATGCAATAATATATGGTCCTCCTTTTAAATACGTCCCCTCAAATCGTCCTGGTTCTGGTGTAATAGGAGAAGGTCTCCATTGAGTTTCTTCAGGCGTATATTCTACAGTATTTTTTGCTTCTAACTGTGCTCTAAGAAAAGCTATTTCTTCAGCCATACGTTCAATTTCTGGATTATTTTCTTGAATGATTGGTTGCTGATTTGCAATTTCTTCTCGAAGGTTTTCCATTTCTTTTTGAAGGTTTTCGATTTCTGGATTTACATCAACAGTTTTTGTTACAGATTTACTGACTGACATACTTAAATATTTTTCTTTATTAAATGAAGTTAATAGATAGAAATGAAGTGGGCCTGTAAGAGCTATAGTAGCAAGAGGAACCAAAATCACCAAAACGTTCGTTGCAATACATATACCTGAGATAATAAAAAATACCAAAATAACCACAGGTGTTGCTAGTACTGAAATAAACCTTTTTTCGATACTTTTAATAGTTGGTTTGTTATATTTTAAAAAAGTAGAAATAACACCATACATGGGTAAAACTAGAATAACAAAACCTGCAACAAGAAATGCAATTCCAAATCCTTTAGCAGTCATATTTTCGTTAGAATCTAGAAAGAATGCAACAATAACACTTACCAAAATCCCGCCACCAATTGTTGATATGATTAAACTTAGTGTGTAGGATCCAAGATGAGATAGAAAACCAGGTTTAATAAAAATGTCATGAAATGACAATGAATACGTAGATTCTATATTGACAGCATTAGGTCTATATGGATGATTAGAGGATTGATCAGTTTTTTTAGGCATGTCATCCCACATTACAAAACTCCTAAATATTTATAGTGTCTATTTAAAGATATTTTACTTTAAATTAGAACACTTTAGGGATTGGATTATGACCTAAAGTGTTCTAATAAAAGAGGCGATAGGTAAAATTAACCAGTAGGTGGAGTGTAAGTAATTCCCTGTGCAGTTTTTAACGCATCTACTAAATCTTCTATCGGCATTAATGGTGTCGTTTTTAGATTCGTTACGGCCCCCGTGCTTCCAATAGCTATTGACGCTGCAGCCATTGTTTTGTCATCTGGAGCCTCAATAAGTAAAACTAAGTCATTTTCACCAAATGCTGCAAATCCCTGAACTATGTTAATACCGGATGGTGCAAGCATATTTGAAACCTGTTCTAATCGATTTTGTGGATTAGTTATTTGTGCAGCCCAAGCGTTTGCAGAGTATGATGCTTGTAATAAATAATGTCCCATTTTCATCCTCCCCCTCGTTAAATATTTAATTTTGAGCTCTAGAAATTACTCGATGTAAAGATATATATGATTTTTCTGTGAGATCAGCAATTTTTGCCCTAATTCCTGTATTATCAGGTCCAATTGTTCTTTCATAATTAGC
>PBIV01000041.1 GCA_002720935.1 Rickettsiales bacterium
ATGAAAATAAAAGAAAAATTGAGTTTTTGTCATGGTCGCAATTAAGCAAGATACCTGAAAAAAGAGAGCTTATAGAAGGGCTATTTAGTGAAGGTTCAATGGTTAATCTATTTGGCTCGCCAAATTCAGGTAAAACGTTTCTAACTATTGATTTGGCTCTACATTTATCTCTGGGGAAAGAGTGGCACGGACTAAAAGTAAAAAAGACAAAAGTGGTCTATGTTGAGCTTGAATCAGGGGCAGGTTTTTCTAAACGTATTAATGCTTTTATGAATTTTCACAATATTACAGAATTACCGAACATACATTTTTTTAATAAGAGTTTAAATCTTTGTAAATCAGAAGAAGATATCAACGCTTTTATTAGAGCTTTACAGACGCTAGAAAATGTTGGCTTGATAATTATAGATACGCTATCTAGGGCTTTAGCGGGCGGAAATGAAAATAGTTCTGATGATATGGGCATGTTTGTTAGAAATTGTGACTGTATTAGGCAGGCAACAGGGGCCACTATATTAGTAGTGCATCATAGCGGAAAAGATAAAAGTAAAGGTGGTCGAGGTCATAGTTTACTTAATGGGGCAGTGGACACAGAAATTGAGATATCAAAGAAAAATGATATCATTTTAGTAAGTCAAACAAAACAAAGAGACTTTGAAATAGGTAAACAAATAAAGTTTATTTTACATCCAATTAATTTTTCTAGTGGTGGGAAGAAAAAAGGGTCCTGTGTTTTAATAAAATGTAATGATGACAAGACTATTAATCTTTCTGTTAGTGCGAGAAAAACGCTCGATTTACTCCAAAAATCTATAAATAATTCTTGTCCTAGAGAAGAAATCAATGGGGGACAGTTTCTTGTTCTTAAAAGGTCGTCTTTCTATGAAGCTTTTAAAAAGGCGCAGATTTGTAAATCGGACAATCTGGACAGTATAAGAAAAAGTCTTGTCCGTAATTTTGAGGCTCTAGAAAAGCAAGGCTATATAAGGCTTGAGGGTGAAAAAATTATGCTCTTGGACAGGGGCGGACAAAATTAAAAACGTTAAAAGATCACAAGGACAGACAAGGACAGCCCTTTAAGGGGTGTCCATTGTCTTGATCCAAACTTGAAAGAATAAAAAAATGCCAGACAGATCAACGATTGCGCGGTGGGCTTATGAAAACCTCGGTGAAGTGAAGGATGAAGATGGTAAGGTTATAGAAGAGGGGTTTTACAGCCACTACGCGCGCGTGCGCGTGCGCGCGCGAGAGAGTGAGGTCT
This sequence comes from Rickettsiales bacterium, assembly GCA_002720935.1. Taxonomy (GTDB): domain Bacteria; phylum Pseudomonadota; class Alphaproteobacteria; order Micavibrionales. The sequence goes on from PBIV01000041.1 coordinate 1,262, forward strand.
AAATATAGCTATTCCGCCGTTTCTGGCTTGATATCTAATCTTAGATCCTTTACTACTAAGATTGGATTGCAAATACATTGTGATCTGGGGCGTAGTAACCCCTTTCATACGCGACTTTATGCAACATGGGTCGTAAAAATTTTAGTTGCTTTCTCGATCTTATATGGTCGGGGAGGTGGCAGAATATAATAGCGTTTTGCGTGAATATGTCGCGCCGCTCGTATGACGGTTACTAACTCCCCGGCTACCAAGAAATTGGTGGCCGTTTTAATTATCAAACTAGAGGAGTTAAACCAATGAAGAATACTATCGCATTACTATCTACAATCTTTTTTCTAACCGCTTGTGGTTCAACGGGGCAAATTAATAGCCATATGTTGAATGAACAATTAAAGTCTGGAGAAGCTCGTATCATCATAGAAAGAGATAATAGCCTGCTGTATATGGCGGCACCTGCAACAGTTCGCTCTAATGGTACAAAAATCGCTAGTCTAGGGCGTGGTGGTAGCATCGTTCAAAATATTACAGAGGGGCGTAACCACTTAACGGTTGGCACACCAATGTCTTATGGTCGATCTGCATTAAGCTACACAGCAAAAGCAGGTAAAACATATTATTTTACGGTTTCACCCCGCTCGGAAATGATGGGTAAAGTTGCCGCCTTAGGTATGATTGGCGATGCAATAGACGCTGAATCAGGCGAGCAGTCTGGTTTATTTGGCATCGTTCCAGTTGAGAAAGAGGAAGGCAAGAACGATGAATAATCCAATAGGATATGAGCCAGCGGGGGTTCGACTGTTAAATACTTTTGCCGTATTTGGAGTACAGATAGCTTTATGGTTTTTCTTTTCTTGGTGGGTCGCTTTACTTAGTCTTCTGGGTGCTATTGTATTTAGTTTTTTAATTGGCTTTTTGTTAATTCCTTTAGCGTCAAAATTTGTGGATACAGTTATCTGGCCTTACTACGTTAGTCTGTCGAAACCTATTCTATTTGGATTAGGGCAAGTTTTGTCTGCAATCTTGCTAAATTATTTTATATAGGGCTTTTAGATATTAAATTTATTGGTACAGATAGTACTAGATAAGTTTTTGAGTACACTTTTAGACAATCCACAAAACCTATCATTTTGAATATTTTGTTGAGTTTTCTTGAATATTGTTTAAGTATGAAATTCCAATAAAGGCAGATATTTAAATTAAGAACTATTAGAGGGGGAGGGAATGGACAATAAGAAAAAAATAGTTTTAATTCTTATCACTCTATTAGTTTTAAGCTTTACTATATTTATTGTGTCTAAATTTGTTGATACTGAAAATCCGAATTCCGAAACAGAGCAAGTTGAAGAAGTACAAGAAACCGAAAGTCAAAAAGAAGCTATACAGCCTCAACCCTTGGATATTGAATCGGGTGATCAGACCTCTATACCTAACAGCAATTCATCAAACCTATTATACGTCTTACTAATATTTCTCACAGTCGCGCTATTTGCATCTATCTACGTTGTAATTTATCTTTTGAAATGGCGTTATAGAATATCAGAAGCGCAAGTTTCTATTGTCCCACAAGAACTTTTAAAAATGCTTGAGGTTCAAATTGATGGTTTCAATCAATACAGTTCATATGTAAGCGAATACGCAAAAAGAATTTCACATGATAGAGAAAAGACAAATCTTGATATTCAAGAACTACAAAAATCTTTCGTTGTATTTCAAGATAGTCTGAATCAAAAAGATCAAGAGATTGAGCGTTATAAAAAGGGTTATGACTCAGCTGTATATAAAAAATTTCTTGGAAAGTTTATCAAATTTTATATTGCATTAAAAAAAGAAGCCGAAGCGGAAGCAAAAGAAAACAATCAAAGTTTAGAATCTTTTAGTTACTTGCTTGAAATACTCGAAGACGCTTTTTTAGAGTGTAATGTTGAAATTAAATATCCATCTATCAATGCTAGTACAAGCGATTATAAAGACCTTATAGGTGGGGCGAAAAAATTTATTTCAACAAATCAACAAGAACTACATGAAAAAATTGCAGAGGTTTTGCTTCCAGCTTTTATCTTAAAAACACAGGCTAAAGAAGAGGTTTTGCGTGAGGCTAATGTTGCGGTTTATATATACGAAGAAAGTGAGGTTACATGAGCAACTACATAGGAATTGATTTAGGAACAACAAATTCTGCGGTTTCGAGGCTAGATGAAACAGGAAGACCAGTGATTGTACACAATTCAGAGGGAAGCAATATAACGCCATCTGTAATTTCTTTTTCTTCTTCAAACAAATATGACGTAGGAGAGGTTGCTCGCAAAAGTCTTGGAGAAGAAAACACTTTTGGACGCTTTAAGCGTGAAATGGGACGCGATTCTGAGTTTGAGGCGTTTGGTGTTAAGCATACACCGGAAAGCCTGAGCGCGCTTTTGTTAAAAAAATTAAAAGAAGACGCTGAAAGCACTATAGGTAAAGTTGAAGAAGCGGTGGTGACCATTCCGGCTAACTTTGCAAATGAAGCGCGTGAAGCAACGCTAAATGCAGCTAAAAAATCAGGATTAAATGTTAAGTATATTATTAACGAGCCTACAGCAGCAGCCCTTTATTATGCTTTTCATTCAGGTCGTGAATTAGACGGAGCTTATGCTGTTTATGACTTAGGTGGCGGAACTTTTGATGTTTCTGTTATTAAGGTTAAAGGAAAAGACGTTGAGGTCCTAGCTACAGAAGGCGTCAGTAAGCTTGGTGGTGATGATTTTGACAAAGCTTTACAAAACCTTGTAGCAAATAAATACGAAGAAGAAACGAAATCGGAGCTTGACCTAGAAGATTACACCTTGATTGACGCGGAAGAAGATAAGAAGTCACTTTCCAGACGTGAAACTGTAAAAATAGGTATTCGTTCAACTGGTGGTAGAACTAAATTTGAAATTAAACAAGATGATTTTGAGGAGGTAATTTCATCTTTTATAGCACAAACAGAAATGCTTTGTGAAACTGCGCTTGATGATGCTGGTTTAACTCCTAACGATATATCAGAAGTTTTTCTAGTTGGTGGAAGCTCTAGAATTCCATGCATTCAAAAGAGTGTCGAGCGTGTATTTAAGAGAGAGCCAGTCTCATTTGCAAACCCAGATGAGGTTGTCGCTTTAGGGGCTGCTTTATATGCGGCCTATAAATCAGATGGAAAATTCTTGAATGCTATACAAAAACAATCTGTAAAAAAAATCAGTGTTGCTGAGATTACTAGCAAGTTTTTCGGTACAATTTCAGTTGGTATTGACAATGCTAGAAATCAATTAACTAGCACAAACTCCATAATTATCGAAAAAGGCGAAAAAATTCCGTGTACGAAAGAAGAGAGTTTTTTCACAATGACAGAGGGGCAGACTCAAGTTAATTGCGTTGTTACAGAGTCTAATACAAAAGAAACTGATCCTAAATTTGTAAAAATTATATGGGAAGGTGATTTAGAGTTACCTGCTGACCGCCCTGCAAATCAAGAGGTTATTGTTCGTTTCAGCTATGATGAAAATCAAATAATGAAATGTTCATTTATCGATGTTGAAACTGATCAAAAAACGGTTGTTGATCTCAGTATGGGTAAAAATAAAGAGACTAAAGAATTGGATATTGAAAAATTTATGGTGGAATAGTACATGGAAATTTTATTATTAGTAGGAGTGATTGTTCTTTATGCTTTTTTTGGAGAAATTATTAGAGCTTTCTTTACAAGTTTGTCAGCTGGAAAAAGAACCCTAACTCACGGAGGAAGCTTTAAAGAAAATTTTGGAGCTCAATATTTTGGTATGGAGCCTTTTGAATTAAAAGGAGAGCGTACACCTATTTCACAAGACAATCCTTTTGATGTTATTGAATTAAAAGGTAAAGGCCTTTTACCAATTAAAAGAAAAACTAATATAGCTTTTATTACGTCTATTATTGACATAACAGATGGTACTCCGATGCCAGTATTAGTAGCTCTTGATGATTTTCAGGAAGCTGATAGTCGTGCTTTTCAACACCAAGTTTTTGCAGGTCAAGCCAGCCCGAGTTCAGGCTTTGTTAGCTGGGTGCGTATTGGTGCTATAATTCCTTCTCTATTAATACCTCCCAAAAGTGGTCGACGTCAATTATATGCATATACACGCATGGTTGATGCCGATAATCCACCACCAATAGAGCTTGGTTGTTCTTCTTCTGAACACCCAGGTTTTATAGCAGGGTTCCAATATAAGTTTGAAGAAGACTTTTCTGAACAGGGCTACCAAGAGGAAGCTGAAAACACAGTGGAAGCTAGAAACTTCATTATTATGCTTGGTGTGTTGGTTGCTATGGCAGATGGTGATTTTGCAGATGAAGAAGGTGAAATTATTAAAGACTGGATCTCGCGCTCAATTGCGACTTACTCAGGGGACTTTAGAGAAGAACTTAAAGAACGTTACAATAAAGCTTTTAAAGATGGCTACAAAAAAGCTAAAAATGGGGCGCTTTCAATTTCGGAAGTCACAGATAAACTTGATGATATAGCAAGTAAGTCTCAAAAATATGAAGCTATAGATCTATGTTTTGATGTTATGGCTGCAGATGGCGTTGCGGATGAAACAGAATTAAACGTAATCAAGAATATTGCAAAAGCTCTTGATCTTGATTTTAAAGAAATACAAAAGATGAAAGATCAGCGCTTAATTAAACTCTCTACTGATATAGAATCACAAAGTAGTGTTGAGGCAATGCTTGGCATTGATCTAGACTGGTCGGCTGAAAAAATCCAAAAACATTTGCGCTCAGAATTTACCAAGTGGAATGGTCGTCTAAATACCTTATCCGATGGCGAAGAAAGAGAAAATGCGCAAAGGATGTTAAATCTAATAGCCGATGCTCGGAAAAAATATAAAGATGTTGCATAGTTTTGATAGCGCTAAAAGTCTTGCAGAGAAATATCGCTACACAGGTGATAAACCTTTAAAAAGTATTCGGCATTTTTCTAATTCCGCAGATGGGATTAAAAAACTTCTAGCATCTAGCGGATTACAAGTTACAGAATCTATAACGCCTAAGCTTTATGAAAGCTTGAAAACAGCCTGTAAAAATTTGAACTTCCCATTGAAAAATGTATCTGCTTTTGTTTATTCTTCACCCGAACTACAAGCTCAATGTTTTGAATCTGAAGAAGAAAATTGTGTCATAAATGTTTCTTCTGGTCTTATCAACTTACTAAATCCTAATGAAGTCACATTTGTTATAGGACATGAGATTGGGCATCATATTCTTGGGCATAATCAAGAGGAAGAAAGGCGAGTTTCCGCAGAGAGTTTTATCGGACAACGTGCAAAAGAGATTTCCGTCGATAGAGCAGGACTAATTGCTTGTCAATCTTTAGAAAGTTCATTAAGAGCTATTATGAAGGTAATATCGGGTTTACCTGATGAGTTTATTAGATTTGATACGTCCAACTTCATTAATCAACTAAGAGCAGCAGACCGTCAAGGGGCAACTCTTCAAGACAGTTTGGCTACCCATCCTTCTCTAGTATTAAGGGCACGTGCGCTTTTGTGGTTCTCCATGAACTGCGAAATTCCATTAGGACATGAATCTGGCTCAATGAAACTTAAAAAAATAAATGAGCTAGTGCGTAGAGATCTTGATCGTTATATTGACAAGCCTGTACGAGAAAAGATCAAGACGGCAGAAGACGATCTATATTTTTGGTCTTGCGTCAAAACAGTAACCCTTAAAGGTAAACTTTTAAAAGAAGATAGAGAAAAACTTAGCCGTAGATTCGGAGAAGGCAATGTCAATAAACTCATATCTGCTGTTTCTGAAATGAGTATTGATGAAGTTGCAGAATTTATTAATCAAAAAATTAGGACCTCATCTCAGGAGCTGGCCAGAATTGTACCTGATAGTATTAACGAAAGAATAAAGGCTATAGATAAAAATGTCGATAAGCTTAACTTTTAATCAAACCAGCCTGAAATATTATTATCTCATTACCACCGTAACACAGCTTTTATTAAAAACAAGAGTATAGAATTGTTGAAAAAGAAACGCTCAGACAAGCTAAATTTGGACGATATTGTAGGAATACAATATCACGGTATATCAGGAGCTACAGAGGATTGCTTAGAAGCTATAAGAAGGATTATAGCTTACGGTAATAAAATTAATAAGGCCATGCTGTTGACCTGTAAATCTGATGACTCAGTATCACACGCTTTTTTTATAAATGTTAATTATGGTGATACCATTGCAATTAAGTCTGGGTTTGCGTCTGGATATAGCGGAATTGGAGCTTGGGGCCTTTTAGAAGCTCTAGAACTTTTTATTTGGCAAGGTATTGATATTGAAGAATATGATGTTGGTCCAGAATTCATGCTAAGACTTTCAAAATCATGTCTGCTTCGTTGCGACTTAGATTATATAGAAAACAAAGATCCTATTCGCCCTGAGCGTTACATTGATTATTTTTTTGCCATCAAAAAAGACTTTGAATTTGGTGATAACGAAGTTTTAAGCTTATGTAGTTCTTTTTCTGATGGATTGCCTTATAAAATCTTCGATACTAGGCTTTATGATTTATTAAATGATTTTTTTGAGAACCCAAATCCTAAACTTGATACAGCTTATAAGCGCTTAGAAGAGATTGTAAGAAAAAAGTCAGACATAGACGACTTAAATGGAGCGAAATTGTTTTCAAAAGCTTTTCAAGGTAAAAACTCTATCCTTTTTTGGGATGATAAATTTGAGGCAGAACACTCAGCAAAGGCTAACATGTTTTCAGCGATATATGGTGCTTATAGAAATCCAAGGTTTCACAATGAACTCGATAAGACGAACGAAGCAAACCTTAGAGAATTGATTTTAGTAAACGAGCTTTATAAACTCGAAGCCACCGCTGTAAAAAGGCCTATTTAGTAAGTTATAGGTAAATTTGTTTTAAAATTTAGTGAGAGATCTTATTTGTCTTGAGGAGAAAAATAAAAGGATACAGGAATGTGTCTAACGTTATAGTCAAGACCAGTACTTTGGTTTGTGCTAACTGAATGAAAGGCTAGGTTTCGGACTTCACATTGAGAAATTTCAATTGATTGGTATTCTGCTTGCATATGTTCTTTCCACTTTTGCATTACATGCTTTAGGTTAGGTGCATAACTGTAAATTAAGAGTCCTCCATACGTATGGTTTTGGTTTCCATTGGCATACCGTGTTGTCAATTGTTTAAAACCTTTATTTAGGTATGAGTTATTTACACTGTCAATTTTTTTTGCTTCTCCTAGCCAGCAAAAGGTATGATAATGTTCTTCTATAACAATATCACAGTGCCCACCAATTTTAGTATCGTGATCGGCATTAAAGCCAGCGGTTTTTAAGATATTTACAATTTCTATGGTAATCATGTCTTCACTAGATTTTTTTTTAAGTTCTGGGTTTTTAGCTAGTGTGTCTAGAGCATAATCTAACGATCGATTAATTAATGAAATAAATGTTAAGTATGGGTCAGATTCAAATCTTAAATACAATAAATCAAGCCCAACGTTGGCTAAGCCAGGTTTTGATTTTAACTGCTCTCTTATATCTGCCAAATTAACAGTTTCCGATTTAGTCATTTTTTTTTCGCTTCTAAGAAAAATTTTGACAGAGTAAAATAAGGAATGACTTTACTTTCCCAATTCTTTACCAGTTTACCAGTATGGGGATGGTAAAAGTGATTGCTGTTATATGCGTTTTTGAATTCAATATTTTCAATCGGATATTCTGTATCGTCATCATCAATGAAAAGGTGATGTTGCTCTAGAACAGGAATTTTTGCATTCGTTAAAGCATTAATAGTATTTATTGTTACCTGATTTATTTCATTTTGTTTCATAAAGTTGCTAATTGATTTAAATGTCAAAAATTTAGCTTCTTCTTCTGGTGTATTGTTTAAGGTGATAATTAATTTAGAGCATGAATTTTTTATCTGCTCGTTAGACCAGTTTTTTTCGATTGTTTGAATAAAGTCATTTATTGTGTAATGTTTCATTAGTCTAAATAATGGTATATTTTATCTTGTATTAAGTTGAAATCCGGCATCCCTATACATTTTCTTATCTCAGCGTAACTAACTATAGGATTTGTATCGTTAGCAATATTTTTCTTAGTTGCATATATATTTAGCTCAGGGGAAGATAAATAGTTTTTTTGTTCTAAAGGGTGCCATTGAACACCAATTTTATATGGCTCTATTTGTCCTTTTAACGCTTTTGTTCCCCCATCGTGGAACGCTTCTCGTCTTAGACATTCTTGCTTGCCGCGCCTTCTCATTCTTTCGTGCTTATTTGATGCGGTAGTTGTTGTGAAAGCGAGTTCAACAACTGTTCCCTCTTCTTTGTTTTTATATATTTTCTGTATAAGGGGAAATAAATTAGCTGGCTCCCCCATTTTTCTTTTTAATCCAATTTCTAATGTTTTTCTTAAAGTTTTTTGGGCCTCCGTAGCATGCAACTGGGAGTATTCTTTTTGGAAATCAGTTCTCAAACTTATTAGATTTCCTTCATTAGGGAGCCATATTACATCATATGCCTGTAATTTTATTTTTTTTACTCCTATAATAGAGGAGTAGTCGTCAATGGAATATTCACTCCCAAAATTGATGCTATTTTTATGTATTGGCTCTCTTGTCTCTATATTTCTAATTGAGCAAAAGACAACGGCAACACCATCAGTTAGTTTTTCAACGGAAGTTAATTTTGGAGCCGAATGCTTTTGTTTGTTTATTTTGCTTTTAGGAAGTGGAAGTGGGTAAAATTCAGAGAATATTGTTTCATCAATTTTTTCGTTTAAAAAAAAGTTTTGTAGAATATCTATTTGTTCTCTATCTAGATGATAAAAACTTACCATTTTTTCACCACACATTGAATTACTTTTAAAGTCTTGTATCAAACCGTGAATATCGACTTCTTCTAAATTCTCTTTGTATGTTTTTGCTTTTTCTATTGTGTTTTCCCAACCATTAGATGCTTGAAATCCGCGGTTATTAAGCATTTTGCTAGCTATGTGCCAAGGTATTTTTTTATCTTTCATTCCGTTGATAATATTTACTAAATCCATATTAATGCTAATCCTTCAAATATAATTGTAATACATACATAAAAATAAAATATTAAATTAAATGTTTTTTATATGAAAATAATAAAAATGTCAAAATAAGCTAAATCTAAATTAAATCAGGTTTTTCTTTAATCGCTAGAAGGTGCTCTAAGTCTTAGCTGCTTACTATGGTATTCGTGATGTTTTATAAATAAAAATCAACCAAATATTGATTTCTTTTAAATACGAAGTAAACTTTACATTCTGAAAATTTATAAAACGAAAAAATATCATGACAGAAGAACAAAGAAGACAGCTTGAAAGAGAGCTTTGGAATATTGCCAATACCCTTAGAGGGAAAATGGATGCCGATGAATTTCGCGACTATATCCTTGGGTTTATATTCTATAAGTATCTTTCGGAAAAGATGTCGATTTATGCGAACAATATTCTAAAGCAGGATAAAATTAAGTTTGAAGAAATTGATGAAGCGAAAGATGAAGGGCAGAGAACTCTCGAAGCGGTTCAGCATGCATCTGTGGAAGAATTAGGGTATTTCTTAAAACCATCCGAGCTTTTTAGAAGATTGGTCAATCGTGGTAACTCAAAAACTGAAAATGGTAATCCGTTTATTTTGGAAGACCTGACCAAAGTCTTGAACAACATTGAAAACAGTACGATGGGTACGGATAGTGAAGATGACTTTGATAAGCTATTTGAGGATCTTGACCTAAACTCAACGAAGTTGGGGCGTACACCAGAAGCTAGAAACGATATTGTCGTTAAAGTTATTACCCACCTTGATCAGATTGACTTTAAGCTTGATGAATTAGATACCGACGTTCTTGGTGACGCGTATGAATATCTTATTGGTCAATTTGCAAGCGGCGCCGGCAAAAAAGCAGGTGAGTTTTATACCCCTCAAGAAGTTTCTAAAATTTTGGCGAAGATCGTTACCATAGGTAAGAAAAAGATCAAATCTGTTTATGACCCAACATGTGGTTCTGGCTCACTACTTCTCCGTGTGGCAAGGGAAACGGACGTATCCATGTTCTACGGCCAAGAGTTAAATAGAACAACATACAACCTTGCCCGCATGAACATGATTTTACATGATGTGCATTATGCGCGGTTTGATATTAAGCAAAATGATACGTTAGAGCATCCAGAACATAGTGATTTAAAATTTGAAGCAATCGTAGCAAACCCACCATTTTCAGCAAAGTGGAGCGCAAACCCAATTCTTGAAAGTGATGATCGTTTTAATCAGTATGGTAAGCTAGCACCAAAATCAAAGGCAGATTACGCCTTTATTCAACACATGGTTCATCATCTGGATGATAATGGTCAGATGGCGGTAGTGCTACCACACGGTGCGTTATTCAGGGGCGGTGCAGAAGGGCATATTCGTCAATATCTGATTGAGAATTGTAATTATCTGGATGCTGTTATCGGTCTACCTGCCAACATTTTTTATGGCACCTCAATTCCTGCCTGTATCATGGTGTTTAAGAAATGCCGTGAAAACCCAGATGACATTTTATTCATTGATGCGAGTAGTGAGTTTGAAAAAGAGAAAAATCAAAATAAGCTTCGCCCAAAAGATGTTGAGAAGATTGTCACAACGTATCAAGAACGTAATGAGATTGATAAATACAGCTATAAGGCAAGCCTAGAAGAGATCAAAGAAAATGACTTTAATCTCAATATCCCACGCTATGTTGACACCTTTGAAGAAGAAGAGCCTATTGACCTTGATGAGATTACAAATGAAATCATCAAAATTGATAAAGATATGAACGATATTGATGAAAAAATTGCAGGCTTTTGTAAAGAGCTTGGCATCGCATCACCATTTTAAATTTGAGGGAAATATGAAAGAACAAAAAAAAGTTCCAGAACTTCGTTTTCCTGAGTTTTGTAAGCGTTTAAGCCTATTTAACTTCGATGAAGTTTATAGTTTTGTCCAAACAAACTCTTTATCAAGATCAAAATTAAATTACGAAATAGGTAATATAAAGAATATCCACTATGGCGATATACATACTAAGTTCCATCATCATTTTGATGCCTACAATGAAGATGTACCATTTGTAAATCCTGACGTTGATTTAACTAATGTATCAAAAGAAAATTATTGCAGAGTAGGGGACTTAATCATAGCTGATGCATCAGAAGATTATAAAGATATCGGGAAAGCTATCGAAATCATAAAATTAGCTGAGCATAAGGTATTAGCGGGCTTGCATACGTACATTGCGAGAAGTAAGAAACGGCAAGTAGCTATAGGCTTTGGGGCTTTGCTTATGCAGACTTTCTTTATCAGGCGCCAAATAATGCGATATGCTACAGGAGCATCAGTTCTAGGTATATCTAAAGGGAATCTGTCTAAGATAGAATTAGCTTTACCTCAATTAGAAGAACAAGAAAAAATTGCAGAGTTTTTGAGTGTCGTAGATTTGAAGCTTGAGAAGCTGAAAGAAAAAAAAGAGCTTTTAGAAGATTATAAAAAGGGTGTAATGCAAAAAATCTTTTCTCAAGAAATCCGTTTCAAAGATGACAACGGAAACGATTACCCTGATTGGGAAAAGAAAAAGATGGGACAGGTCTGCGATATAACTACAGGTAGCTTAGATGCTAATGCAATGGCTGAAAATGGCCAATATCCTTTTTTTACCTGCGCACGCGAAGTGTATAAAATTGATATAGCCGCATTTGACACAGAAGCTTTACTTATATCTGGCAATGGTGCAAACGTTGGGTATATTCATTATTATAATGGTCAATTCAATGCGTATCAGCGAACATATGTTTTAAGCTCTTTTAAACAGAGTATTCAATTTATTAAGCAGTATCTATGTAAAAATTTAAGAAAAAGGATCTTCTCAGAGGTTAAGGAGGGGAATACGCCTTATATTGTAAAATCAACACTTTCTGAAATGCCGATAAGTTTTCCGCCAGCGTATGAACAACAAAAAATAGCCGACTTTCTTAGCTCTATTGATGAAAAAATTGAAAAACTCTCTGATCAAATCGAGCAAGCAGAACAGTTTAAAAAGGGCCTGCTTCAAAAGATGTTTGTTTAGGTATTTATTTTAAAAGTAATTCTAACTAGCTTTCTCACTATATTTAAAGTAAGTTTAAAGTATATTTTAAGTGTCCAACAATTTGTTTGGTGATTAATTGATTGATTTTAAATAAAAAATTATATATTTTTTCGAAGTAGTGTAATTCTTGTTTTGAAGTATACTGAAAGTATGTTGTAAGTAGATGAGTGTTGATTTTAAAGTGCCAGAACCAAAATGGAACAGTCCCTTAGCAACTTTGGTGCTGGATTTAGAACGCCTTCGCAGTAAGCATTTTGTAACCCAAGTCCCGCCCTATATTTTCCTACAGTTAAAAAATATCTTTCAGGCTTTAGAAAACTTAGGCTCTGCCCGTATTGAGGGAAATAATACGACTCTTTCTGAATATGTTGAAAAAATTATTGAAGATAGAACCGATTTAGATGAATCTGACCAAGAGCTGAATAATTTGAATGAGGCGATTTCATTTATTGAGGAAAATACCGATCGAGATACTGTTATTGACCGTGCTTATATATCTAATCTTCATAAGGTTGTTACGCAAAAACTAACCCCACCGCCATCAGGGGAGGGCTCGGAGACGCCAGGACAGTTGCGTAAAAAGAATGTAAAAATTGCACAGTCGGCTCATAAGCCACCGGCTGGCGGAGTTCCGTTAGAGAGTATATTTGATGAGTTTATACAGTTTATCAATCAGCCGCTTTCAGAACAAAATCAATTGTTGATGGTTGCGGTGGCTCATCACATATTCATGTATGTCCATCCTTTTGATAATGGGAATGGTCGTACTGGAAGGCTTTTAAACTATGCACTTTTGATTAAGCTTGGTTTTAATGTGCAAGTAGGTGGACGCATTTTAAATCCATCTTCTGTTTTCTATACAGATCGAGATAAATATTATGAGATGCTCGGCTTAGCAGACGCGTTTGATGATAATAGCGCATTAGCATGGTGTGAATATTTCTTAAATGGCTTAAAAAACCAAATAGAGAAGATACAAGCCCTTACAGATAGAGATTATACAAGAGATGAGGTTTTGTTGCCCGCCCTTAAAAAGGCGCATGAGAGACGCCTTATTACTGATCAAGAGCATCAAATTCTAATGTATCTTGTTAAAAGTGAGGATATGGCCATCAAGTCAAGTGAACTTGACCGATTTGGGTTAAAATCATCATCTGAAAAATCATATGTAATGAAGAAACTGAGAGAAAGTAAAATGGTTGCGCCGACAATAGAGAATGGTAGGACTTATACAATACGCTTTGCGAATAGTTATCTATTGCGTAGTGTTGTTCAACTCTTAGAGGAAAAAGGGTTTGTTGCGGATTTCTTAAATAATGCGGAGATGAAAAGTTGAATATTCAATCAGAAGAAGCTTTAGAAAAAGACTTAGTCGCAAAATTAGGAACGCTGGGCTATTCATTTGTTGAAATTACAGATGAGAGAAAGTTATTACGCAATCTCAAAATGCAGTTAGAGCGCCATAATAAAACAATATTTTCCGATGGCGAGTTTGAAAAGATTTTAAATCATTTGAATAAAGGGAGTGTTTTTGAGCGCGCTAAGACCCTTAGAGGTAAATTCTATCTAAAACGTGATGATGGTGATGATTTTCACGTGGAGTTTTTAAATCAGGAACACTGGTGTCAAAATCAATATCAGGTGACCAGACAAGTCACGATGGAGGGATCATATAAAAATCGATATGATGTTACTCTTCTAATCAACGGGTTGCCGTTGGTGCAAATTGAGTTAAAGCGCCGAGGTATGGAGATAAAAGAGGCGTTTAATCAAATTCAACGTTATCAGGATCATTCCTTCTGGGCATCATATGGCCTTTTCCGTTATGTACAGTTATTTGTGATTAGTAATGGTGTTAATACTAAATATTATGCGAATAATAAGACGGCTGGCTTCAAGCAAACTTTCTTTTGGGCTGATGAAAAGAATAATCTTATTAAGAATCTAGATGATTTTGCTCAAGCCTTCTTAGAAAAATGCCACCTTTCTAAAATGATTTGCAAATATATTGTTTTGCATGAGTCTGACAATTTATTGATGGTGTTACGCCCTTATCAATATTACGCGGTGGAGGCGATTATTGATAAAGTCAAAACAAGCTCAAAAAATGGTTATATATGGCATACCACGGGCTCGGGAAAGACATTAACCAGTTTTAAAGCCGCACAGATTATCCAGAGTTTGCCAAAGGTCGATAAGGTTGTATTTGTTGTTGATAGAAGCGATCTCGATTACCAAACCACAAAAGAATTTAACAATTTTAAAGAGGGCTGTGTTGATGGCACCGCAGATACAAAGTCTCTTATCAAACAGTTTGAAGACGATTCAAATAGTTTAATTATTACTACGATACAAAAACTTAATACGGCAATTAGTAAAACAAATTATCTAAAGCGTATGGAGAAACTCAAAGATAAAAAGATTGTCTTTATTTTTGACGAGTGCCACCGCTCACAATTTGGAGATACGCATAAAAGAATTACGAATTTCTTTGAAAACTATCAAATGTTTGGGTTTACCGGCACTCCTATTTTTGCCGACAACTCGACCTCAAATGCATTGGGGCAGAGAACGACTAAGGATCTATTTGATAAGTGTCTTCATAAATATGTGATTACAAACGCTATTAAGGATCAGAATGTTTTAAAGTTTTCCGTTGAATACTGGGGCAAGCTAAAACAAAAAGACGGCAATACCAATGATGATAAGGTAAAGGGAATAGATAAAAAAGGTTTCTTTGAAAACCCGAAACGCCTTGAGCTTATTACTGATTGGATTATACAAAACCACAATAGAAAAACGCATGACCGAGATTTCTCGGCCATATTTTGTGTCAGTGGCGTTGATGCTCTTATTAAATATTATGATCTCTTTCAAGGGAAGAAAAAAGAAGGCCTGCATGACTTGAGGGTCGTTACAATATTCACTTATGGGGCAAACGAAGAAGACAAAGAGGCCGATGGCTTAATTGAGGAGGTTGAACTTGATCTACCTAAAGCTATAAATCCGGACACAATGAGGTCTCGTGAAAAATTAGATTTGTATATTGAAGATTATAATAAAATGTTCAATACAAAATTCTCAACAAAAGACAATAAAGGCTTTTACGCATACTATAAGGATATAGCTAAACGTGTTAAAGGCAGGGATAAGAAAGCCGCTCTTGATAAGGATAGAGTTGATATCTTGCTAGTCGTGAATATGTTCCTTACTGGTTTTGATGCAAAGAAAGTTAATACACTTTATGTTGATAAAAACTTAAAATATCATGGTCTAATTCAGGCATACTCTCGAACAAACCGTATTTTGAATGAGAAAAAGTCACACGGAAATATTATTTGTTTTAGAAACTTAAAAGATGAAACAGATGAAGCAATTAAGCTTTTTTCTAATGAAGATGCAAAAGAAGAAATCTTCATTGAGCCTTATAGTTACTACATAGAGTTGTTTAATAAGGGTGTTCAGTTATTAAAAAACGTAGCTGATAGCCCAAGTGCTGTTGATAACCTACCTTCGGAAAAAGAAGAATTGGCTTTCGTACAAGCCTTTAGATACTTGATGCGAACAAGAAACGTTATGAAGGGTTTTTCAGAATTTACATTTGAAGATTTAGACATCACAGAACAAGAGTTTGAAGACTACAAGAGTAAGTATCTAGATATTTATGATAAAACACACTCTAATGAAGGTAATGAAGGCACGGAGTCTATTATTGAAGATGTAGACTTTGCATTAGAGCTTATTCATAAAGATGAAGTAAATGTTGCGTATATAATCGAGTTGTTGGCAGATATCTATTCTCAAGAAGATGATGATTTAACGGAGCAAGGCGGAGAGACAAAAGAGAAGAAAATCCAAGATATTATCAATTTACTTGGTAAAGAAGTTACTCTAAGAAGCAAAAGAATACTTATCGAACAGTTTATTAAAGAATATATGCCAAACCTTGAAAAAGGCGCAGACGTTCGACTTGCATTTAAAGACTATTGGAATGAGCAAAAGAAAGAAAACCTAATAGCGCTTTGTAAAAATGAAGGTCTAAAGGAGGACAAACTCATTGAGTTAATAGAGGAATATTTATTTACAGGAAAAGAGCCTCTTAGTAACTCAATCTCAGATAGTTTGATTGAGCAACCTAAAATCATGGAGCGCAAGTCAATAATAGACAGCGTTAAAGATAAGATCCTTAACTTTGTTCGTACATTTGACGATGATATGGGTGATGTTTGATAACTTGAATATTAGTGCGTACTGTTGGAGCTATTAATACATCCGGAAATATCTTTATATAAAGATTTTAAGTGGTGTCCAGACATATCTAATATCGGCTCATACATAAATGAATTTAGGTGAATATTTTCTGGTGTCATTATGGACACTCGTTTCATTATTCTTAAAATATTTTCATCTTTATTTTCTTGTTTCTCATATATTTTTATTAATTTAGATGTTTGGTTTTTCTTAATATTATGTAGAGATATTTCTTCTTGTATCATTTGAATTAAACAAGTTTCCGCTTGTAACCGAATACCTATAGATAGAGTGATTTTTTCTTCTAATTTTAGGTTTTCATGTTGGTAAGTAGAAATGTTTTCACAAGTTTCTAATATTAAATCGTAAACAGATTTATCTGTGTGGTCAAAACTTTCGAAGTTCTTAGGATCAAATAATGAAGAGTATATATCACTTAAATCGGAAATCGTTATATCTTTCGTGTCATACTTGATATGTAGTAATGAGGTTAGTTTTGTGTAAATATCATTTTTACCAATATATTCTGCAATATTTCTAGCAAACGGGATAGAGGCAATTAAAACAGCAGGCTCTGATAAGGATTTTTTCCATTCATCAAAAGGATTACTAGTAAGAGTGTCTTTCAATAATTGGATTTCTCCATTTTCTTTGTTGCTTATTAGTTTATTATCGCCCCAGATATTAAGTCTTCCTTTAACGGTTCTGTAAAAATCGAAATTATGGGTTAAAATTATCAGTTTAAAATTATTGTCATCTCGCAGATCACTTAGGTACTGAATAATTGCGTATTTATTTTTGTAGTCAAAAGAATCTGCGATATCGTCCAAAATTAGAAGGGTTTCAATATTTTTTTGTTTTCGAGCTTCAAGCTCAAAAATAATGTTTAAAATAAATAAAGCTCTTTTTTCGCCATTGCTTAGCCCATGATGTAATGTTGCTCTATCTGTTTTTATGGCTGTATCATTTTCGTTTCCATGAAAATAAAAAGTAATTTGTGGAGCTGCGATGTTTAAAACTGCATCACTTTTATTTTCTACTTTTACTTTGAAGGGAACCGAAAATCTTTCGTTAAAGATTTTTAGAACTTTTCCCCAATGTGTTTGCTCGTTATCCGCTTGCTCAATTATATTTTTAATTTCTGCCCTGCTGTCATCATATTCTTTGATGAGTTTAAGGTAACTATCTTTGTTCTCTACTAGATAGGCGACCCATATTTTTTGTTTAAAAGATGTAATATCATTTAGAGCAGGAACTATATAGGGATGTTCTATCAGGTAGTCTCTGAAATTGCGTAGCTCTGCCGTTGTTAATTCTTTATCGACTGTCTGAAACATCTCTGAGAGCTGTTTATCTTGTAAAATTTTCTGCTTTTCATTTTCAATAGCAGATATTAGTTCTTCTTCGGTTGATATTTCATTAATAATCCCATCATTTTTCAAGCTCACAGAGTGTCCGCCTTCAAACCATCCATTTTTTTTAAGATTTTTTGCTATAGTTTCAGCATTTGTATGATTGAAAACACCTTTTTTAAAATATAGAGACTGGTTAATCAGTTTTTCATAGGCTTTCGTATATTCTTCAATAAGCTTTTCGACATTTTCTTTTTCTAAAAACTCAAGAATTCTATCGCTAAATAAAGTTTTATATTTAATATTTGTATACTCATTATTGGCATTCTCATTTACTTCTCTTTCCAATCTACCTAAAAGAGTCAAGACATCTTTAGGTGCCATGCCAAAATCTCTTGTAAAGGTATTTTCAATTTCTTTTGTAATTCCAGATTGTTTTTTTAAGATGGAAAAGAGTTCGTCTTTTTTTGTGGAAATAGAACTAAATATTTCGTCGTATTTGAGTTTTAAACTTTCACTAGCAAGTAAAGTTGAAATTTTTTCAGATTGATACTTTTCATCAATTGCCGTAGTAACAAAAATAGACTCCTTTTTTAGTGCATGACCGTTGGATTCTGTTATTGAGAACGAGCTTACTTTATCTGGGTAGAAAATGTCTTTAGGTGATGCCCCTGAAACGTAGTCGTGTAAGGTTTTCGCAAAAGAAGTTTTCATTACGCCGTTTGGAGCATATATAACTACAGGAGTGTTATTGTTTGTAAAATCAAACGTATGTTTAAGGCTGTTAATCCCATAGCAATTTTTGAAGTCTGCTGTAATTTTATCTAAATTGTATTCCATGTTGAGTTTATACATTAAAATCTATCTTACGGCAATCAGCTTTATAAATTGCCGAGTGCTTAATAATTCATGTAGTGATTTATGGGGCTCAAGACGGGGTATATGGATAGTGTGCCATGTCACACTCACGTCACACTCGGATGTGAAAAAAGGCAATATTGAGCAAAACTCTACAACAATCATATCTTGCTAAATAATTGAAATTATTATATTATCTTATTGTGAGTTGTTGGTAATTTTTTGTTGGGGAATTCTCATAACCTGAAGGTCGCAAGTTCAAATCTTGCCCCCGCAACCAATTTACTAATTACGAACCGTTCTAACGCCAGTTATGAGCGGTTTTTTAATGCCTAAAACCCCAGTTTCCGTGCCGTTTTCGGGTGCAACCTGTTCACAAGCTCAGTCCATCATTTCTGTGAAAACAGGCTTTGTACCCTCAAAATACCCCCATCCGTCTAAAAACCTGTCGGCTACTTTGTAAACGACCAACAGGTTGTGAAGTAAGGTTTTTCAACGGTTTCAGCGCATCAGAATTTTTTGCAGTTCGAAAGAATAATCGCCCATCAAAAAAAACTTTCGAAAAGTTTTATTTTTTATCGTCGTTTTTCAAACCCTTTGCAGACCTGAAGAAAGTGA
>PBIV01000042.1 GCA_002720935.1 Rickettsiales bacterium
GTTATTTGTTTTGGGGCCGCTGATTTTTGTAGCTCATCGCTCACTTTAATCATATCAATAAAAACAGAAATGCTACCCGCTTTTGAAACAACCATATAACTTAAAAAAATCGGTGTGCAAGGGACATCACGACCCCGCCAGTTCAAAAGCCAAGCAATTGATGGCAAGTCATTAATAACAAGACAGTCATAATCATTTTTCTTTAAATAATCGACGATCAATTTTTTCTTATCAAAAAATGATAAACCAGCAACGTTATCAGAGATTTCAAAAACTGGAGAGAGTGGCATAGGAGGGCGGTTGCGGTTATTCCAAACCTTATCAACAGGAGAAATATCTTCGATTGATTGATATTTACCACCAAGGGCACGCATGACGCGTCTAAAATTCATATCATCGCTTATTGAGATAACACGAGCATCAATGCCTAAAGTTCCGCCTTCAATAAAGTTTTTGCGAAGCCATTGTGATATCGCGTTTTTTCCGATGCTTTCTTGCTCGAAATGAGGGCTCTGTTCTTTTGCTTGAAGAGTGTAGCGGCCATCAGTAAATAAAACGGCACGATCTTGCATAATAAGTGCAGCCCCCGCAGAGCCAGTGAAACCAGTCGCAAATTTTAAACGATCATTACAGTAAGGCACATATTCATTATTAAATTCGTCTCGGCGAAAAACGATAAAGCCATCAAGGCCTTGGGCTTTCATCTCTGCTCTGATTTCTTCTAAAACTTCCTCATAAGGAATGTTTTGATTGGCTGTAAAAAGTTGGTTTTTTGCTAGGGCTAAATTTTCAACCTTAAAATCGCGGCGCTCTTGCCTATTTAAAAGAGGAAGCCATTCTTGTGTTTGTAAAGAGGGGTCGGCATGTGCAATTCCTTTTAATTTATCTTCAAGAAGTTTTGGCAAATACATGGTTTCAAGCCCCTTTCTTTACAATGTTGATATGGTAGAGACTCTAAGCATGAAGCCCGAATCTTAAAATTTCTTTAGGATCTCTGATGAAAGACTAACTGTTTTTGGTAAAAAGAGCCAGCTTTGACCATCACTTTTCATTGCCCCTGCGAAAAGCTCGGCTTTTTGACCATGACCCCAGAAAAAATCGCCTCTTACAGGACCACGAATTGCACCACCTGTATCTTGTGCGACAACAAGGCGTTGAATTCGATTTGGCGTTCTGCTTAATTCTTGAGCGCTTAAACTGTCTGGTTTTGGCATCTCAACATCAATAAAAATAGGGGCATGATATGGAATTTTCGTGTAATCAATTGCCATTGAGCGCCCTGGTGTTAACGGTAGACCAGAGCCACCAATAGGGCCTTCGCTATCAAGCTCTCGGAAGAAAATATATGATGGGTTTGTGTTTTTGATGCGCATTGCCTCATCAGGATTAGCACGCAACCATGCATCGATAGATTTTAAAGAGACCTCTTCTTTTTTCAAATGTCCTTCTTCAACCAGAGTGCGGCCAATCGCATGATAGGGATGCCCATTTTGCCCTGCATAACCAACACGCATGGTTGTACCATCATCTAAATCAATACGTCCAGAGCCTTGGATTTGTAGAAAAAACGCCCCAATTGGGTCATCAACATAAACAAGGGCTAACTCATCTTCATTTAGCGCACCTTGGATAATCTCGGCGCGGTCTTCAAATGGTTTTAACCTTGTATCAATCACACGGCCTGCGATGCGTCTGCCTTTTAAATCATCTCTAAAATCCCCTAAATCAACCATGACCAAATCATCGGGCTTCTTTAACAATGGTGTTTGGTAAACCCCGTGCTTTGTTTTTGATCCTTTTAGGGACGCTTCATAATAGCCTGTGAAAAGCCCATTTTTATCACTTTCCGCATGCATTTGATAAGGGGTGAAATAGGTCTCAAAGAAAATGCGTGCTTCATTGGCATTTTGTGGTGGCATTCTATTCAATGAATGACATGGCTTTTGCCAATCTTTATTAATGCCTGCATAGCCAAGTTTTGATGAGAAGGTGGCATTAGGATCTCTTTTTAAGATTAGTTCACATGATTTTTCAAAAGCGATCAGTGTGTGATCGATCTGATCATTGTTCCAATTTGGCAACGCTTGAAAAGAGGATGTTTTTAAATATAGGTTTTTCTCGGAAGGTTCTTTTTTATCCATTGGTGCGCAAGAGGCAAGACCAATTAAAAGGGGCAATAATAAAGTGTAAGGCTTAAATAAATTAGTCAACATTCGTTTCAACCAATATCCAGTTAGGGTCAACATTGCGGATTGGGCGCTCAAACGTCCAAATATCTTTAATTTCGTGGATTTGTTCTGGATCGCCTTCAATGAGAGTGCCGTCTTCATCCTCTAGATATTTAGTTTCATCGGCAACAAATCGAACCGTGATATAGGCTTTATCATTATTCAAAAAGGCACGTAGGATTTCGGCTTTTTTAACATTTAAGATATCTGTTGTGGCAACATGGTCTTTTTTAGCGCGCTCATCAATAATCGCTTCAAACGCATCCATAAGCTCATGACTTAAAAGAGGCTCTAAAGCTTCCTTATCGCCACTTGCAAAATTCTCAACAATATATTCAAAGGCATTTTTAGCCCCTTCAAGAAATTCTTCAGGTCTGAAATCAGGGTCGCCAAGGGCAATTCTTGTTAAAGCGGACACCGTATCTTTATCCGCGTTTTTAACTGCATCATTTTCAAATTTTGGTTTAATATCAATGACTTTACCATCATCTAAGGCGGTCTCTTTTTTCTCTTCATTCTTATCAAATAAAGTGTGACGCTTGCGCTCACTGCCTGTTTTAGTGCCAAGTGTGTCACGCAATCTAAAAAATAAGAAGACTGCAACTGCGATGAAAATTAGAATATCTATTCCTGCGAAACCCATAATATACTTTCTTTTTTAATCCAATCTTTTTGACTTTTGGAACAAAAGCGTTATGTTAGCCATTTATAACAATATGGCTGATTGCTCTTTAAACATCAAGGCAATAGCATAAAGAAAATTTAATTTTAAAGCTGAAATAATTTATATGCCGTACTTTTTTATCTTATTTGTTTTATATGCTCTTTTAGAGTTCTCGCTAATGTCGAGCTTTATTGATGCTGTGGGCTTCTTCTGGGCGTTGGTTGAGATTATTGGAACAATCTTTATCGGCTCAGCTGTTGTCCGCAAGCAGTTTCAAAATATCGCTGGCCTTTCTGAAGAAAGAGCCATGCATATCGAAGATATCTTAATGGCGATCATTGGCGGTGTCTTTTTAATGATACCAGGTTTGTTTACAGACTTTATCGGTGTGATGATGGGCTGGAGCTTTTTTAGAGAGAAAATGGCTGAACTCTTTACACGTACGGGTGCAATGGATTATACAGAAAAGACAATATTTAAAGATCGATTCGATAACACCCGATCGAAAACAGGATCAAAGCAGGATAATAACTCTGTACCGCCTGTAATTGATGGAGATTTTAGAGAAGTCGATGATGATAAAAAGTAACCCTTAAAATATAGATAAAAAGAAGGAACAACATGTCAGATAACGAAGTACAAAACTCAGAAGACCAGCAAGGTGTTGGCGCATTACCGATTGAAATTGCAACACAATATGTGAAGGATATGTCGTTTGAAAATCCAAACGCCCCAGAAGTTTACGGTAAACTTCAATCGCCTCCACAAATCGCTGTCAATGTGAATGTTGAAGCAAGACGTTTAAAACAAGAAAACAGCTATGAGGTTAGCCTTATTATTAATGCAACGGCAAAAGATGGCGATAGTGCCGTTTTTATTGCTGAGCTTACCTATGCAGCGGTTGTTCTTTTGGGGGAATTACCGCAAGATGCAATTCAGCCATTCTTGTTAATTGAGGTTCCAAGACTGCTTTTCCCATTTGCTCGTAATATTATATCGGACGCAACAAGGGATGGTGGCTTCCCGCCATTGATGATTAACCCTGTTGATTTCGTTGCCTTATATAAAGCAGGTATGGCGAAAGACGCATCGTAAGTTTTTTCAAAAAAGATTTAATAAAAGAAAAGCCCCAATTTTAGGGGCTTTTTTTATGCTTGTTTTTTCCAAAGCGCGTTATCTAATTTTTCTAACATCGCTTCATGGGCTTTTAATTCATCTTCAGGGATTAAAAATTCACGCGCCTTTTTCATTTCTTTGCCAGCAAGGTTAAGCTTTTGATTGTCATCATCAGCATTTGCATTGGTATCATTAAGACCAAAGTTTCTTTGGCGCCCACCGATCAGCTCTAAATAAACTTCTGCTAATAATTCAGAGTCAAGAAGCGCGCCGTGAAGAGTACGGTTAGAGTTATCAATCTCATAGCGACGACAAAGCGCATCCAAAGTTGCAGGCGCACCAGGGAATTTTGTGCGTGCCATAACAAGTGTATCGATAACTTTGTTTTTTAAAACGGGAAAGCCACCATGTTTAAGCTGGTAATTGATAAAATTCATATCAAATGTTGCATTGTGGGCTACCAAAGTTGCATCGCCAACAAATTCTAAAAATCCATCAACAACTTCTGAAAAAAGCGGATAGTCTTTCAAAAATTCTTCTGTTAGACCATGAACATTGACCGCTTCTAAAGGGACATCACGTTCAGGATTAATATATTGGTGATAGGTGCGACCCGTTGGCAGGTGGTTATCTAATTCAACCGCACCAATCTCAATAATTTTATGCCCATCAGATGGGTCAAATCCTGTTGTCTCTGTATCAAATACTATTTCACGCATATTATTTATTCTTATTTTGTTTTTAAGGGACTAAGCGCTTAATGGCTTTGGCTTTTAATTGCTTGGCTTTTTTTAAAACGTCTTTAATGTCTTTGCGTGCTTTATCAATGCCATCTTCCATCCGCACGACAAAGTCAGCCCGTTTTACTTTTTCCGCATCGGGAACTTGTTTTGCTAAAACTTGATCCAAGCGTTCTTGTGTCATGCCTTCTCTGGCTAAAACACGTTTTCTTTGCGTTTCTTTACTGGCCGTGACAACCATAACGGCATCACATCTGTGCTCACCCTTTGTCTCATATAAAAGAGGAATGTCTAATACAACCAAGTTAGCACCTTTATTAAACTGCTCTTTTAAAAAGGCATCTGTTTCATCGCGAACCATGGGGTGTAAAACATCTTCTAATTTTTTAAGCTCAGCATCGTTACCAAAAACAAGAGAGCCTAAAATTTTACGATCGATGGCAAGCTCGCCTTTTTCATTTTCAAGCTTAGCGCTCGGGAAAATCTCTAATAGTGGCTTTACAGCTTCCCCATTAAACCCAAGAAGTGTATGAACAGCCGCATCGGCATCATGAACGGGAACGCCTAAATCGATGAAGATTTTGGCAGCTGTACTTTTACCCATTCCAATTGAGCCTGTTAATCCTAAAATAATCATAATAAATCTTTGCTTAGTTTTTCTCTTAAAAGAGTATCAATTTTTGGCTCAAAACCAAACCATAATTCAAACGCACCCGCTGCTTGGTAGAGCAACATCCAGAGCCCGTCAATCGTTACACAACCTTTGGCATTTGCGTGTTTTAAAAATTCTGTCTCAAGGGGATTATAAACAGCATCAAAGCAAATACAAGTTTCTTTCAAGGCCCTGAAATCAAAGGGTAGTTTTGTTTCATTTTTTAAACCAACAGAACTCATCTGACAGATAACATCAAACTTTGAAAGATTATCATTAACTTCATCCCAATTTACAACGGCATCGAGATCAAACTCTTCTTTTAGATTTTGTGCTTTTTCAATTGTTCGGTTTGTGATGTAAATGGAAGATACCCCCATTTGTTTTAACGCCAGACAAGCAGAACGTGCCGCCCCGCCAGCGCCAATGATAAGGGCTTTTTTATCGCTCCATTGTTTTACATCACTATGATTAATCAGTGATTTTTTGATACCAACAATATCTGTATTGTCGCCGCATAACTGATCATCTTTTTTATAAACAGTATTAACCGCGCCGATTTCCTTCGCTGTTTTTGAAATCTTGTCAAGGGTAGGGATCATCTCTTGTTTATAGGGCAGAGTAATGTTCCAGCCATCAGCATTCTGTTTTAAATGATTGATGTCTTTATCAAAATTATTTGGCTCAATTTCAAATGTTTCATAGCCTGCATCAATCCCATACTGTTCAAACCAATGGGTGTGAATGATTGGGGATTTTGAATGTTTGATAGGGTGGCCTATCACATAAAATTCTTTATTGTCTTGTGTCATAGTTTTTATAAATTTATGGCTATTTTTCAGCCCATTTTACTTCTTTTTCGCGTTTTCGGTTTAGAAGCTTGATGATTTCTGCGGCGGTTTCCTCAACGGATCTCTTTGTGACATCAATAACAGGCCACTTCATTTCTGAATAAAAGCGGCGTGCTGTTCTCACTTCTTCTTCGACATCTTCTAAACTTGTATAATCACTTTCATGTTCTTGGTTCAGGCTATCCATACGGTTGCGTCTAATGTCTACCAAACGCTTTGGCGATTCGGTTAGGCCGACGACAAGCGGTTTTGTAATCGCTCTTAAATGATCAAGATCAGTAACATTAGGAATGAAGGGAATATTGGCAGCCTTAATCCCCCGATTACCAAGATAAATGCATGTTGGCGTTTTTGATGTTCGAGAGACACCGATTAAAACCACATCGGCTTCATTAATGTATTTCATGCTTTGGCCATCATCATTATGAAGCACATAATCCATGGCATCAATTCGATCAAAATAGGCCTCATTTAGCCTGTGTTGGCGCCCGGGTTGGGACAAGCTAGGTAACCCTAAATAGGACGAAAACCCATTTAAAATAGGCTCTAAGACAGGGATCGCAGGGATATCATTATCACGGCAATAATTTTTTAAAAACGTGCGTAATTTTTCGTCAACAATTGTAAATAAAACGAGCCCAGGGTTTGTTTGAACACCAATAAGAGCTTTTTCCATTTGTTTTTGGGTGCGGATTAAATTCCATACATGTTTAACAGGCTCAATCCCTTGGAACTGTGCCACGCAAGCCCTCGCTACACTGTGGATTGTATCGCCTGTAGAGTCTGAAATAAGGTGGAGATGGAATTTTTTAATTTCTTTCAAAGAAAATATATCCTTTTTTCATCTTAAAATTTGCAAATTGCTCAACAATAGCTTAAAAAATCGGGCTAACACAATTAAAATTTAAAAAGGTTTTTGAGAAATGACAAAAGAAGTAACTTTAAGTGATATTGAAAAGACAGCGACTTTGATCAGAGAGGCTCAAGATATTTGCCATGGTCTGGTAAGACAATCGGGCTGGTGGACTGATTTAAAAACAGGTAAAGAGCTTAACGGCGAAGATAGAAATATGGGCGAGCTTTTAATGCTTTGCGTTACTGAATTAGCCGAAGCCATGGAAGGGGCAAGGAAGTCTTTAAAAGATGATAAGCTTCCCCACAGAGATATGGTTGAGGTTGAATTGGCTGATACGATTATCCGTATTTTAGACTTATCAGGTGGCTATGGCTTGGATGTTGGTGGGGCGTTAGCCGAAAAACTTGCCTTTAATATGACACGCGAAGATCATAAAATTGATGTCCGAAAAGCAACAGGTGGAAAGAAATTTTAAGTCTTTTTTACTTATATGATAAGAAGCACTTGTAATCTGCGTTAACTATTCTATAACAACTTTGTGCAATTGTACTTAAAAGGGGTACATTTCTTGAGGATTTATTATGTCTAATACATTGTTTATAAATAAAAATATACTTTTCATTCTTGTCGCTATGGCATTTTTTGTCACGGGCTGTACATCTTCATCATCGATGAAGAATGATCTTGGTCAAAGTGAAGTTAACGATCCGTTAGAGCCTGTTAACCGCGCTGTTTTCAAGTTTAATGAAGGGGTGGACTATGTTGTCTTTGCTCCACTTGCAAGAGGATATAAAGCGATCGTTCCTAAAAAAGGTCAAACAGGTATTCGTAATTTCCTAAGAAATTTGGCATCTCCGATTGATTTTACTAACCAGCTTTTACAAGGTGACTTTGAAGGCGCTGCTGATGTTACTGGTCGTTTTCTTTTAAATACAACTTTTGGTCTTGGTGGCTTTATTGATATTGCTGAATCAGAGGCTGGCGTTGAATATGAAGGCGAAGATTTTGGTCAAACACTTGCTGTTTGGGGTGTTGGCGATGGTCCTTACGTTGTCCTACCGTTCTTAGGCCCATCAAATGCAAGAGATACGGTTGGTTTGGCGGCTGATACTGCGGGCGATCCATTAAACTGGTACGTGAACAGAACTAACAGAGATTGGCAAGCTTATACAAGAGCTGGTTTAACAGCGATTGATACAAAGGCAAGATTACTTGATCCAATGAGTGAGCTTAAAGAATCATCTCTCGATTACTATGCAACTGTTCGAAGCATCTACAAGCAATTCCGTGAAGCGGCAATCGCAGACCGTGGTTCGTCATCATTTGCTGAGACAGTTAAAAAAGAGGAAGATGCAGTATCAAATGTATCAACATCATATGATGACCTTGATTTTGCAAACTATGATGACTAAATTAATAGTATAATTAACTCTTAAATTTTCCTTAGAAGAAAAATAACATGAAACGCTTTTTACCAATATTCTTATTTGTTGTATTTATTTCAACGCAGAGCTTTGCAGCTGGATTTGAGGCTAAGGCCGAAACTCATGTAAAGTCTCTTGTGAATGAAGGCATCTCAATTATCGCTCAAGATGAAGTTGATATGAGTGTAAAGAAGAAAGAATTCTATACTCTTCTTAAGAAATATTTTGATATTCCAACAATCAGCCGATTTGTTTTGGGGCGTTATTGGAAAAACGTTGATGATAGCCAAAAGCAAGAATATGTCGATTTGTTTGAAACAATGATTGTTGAGATTTATTCAAACAGATTTGAAGGTTACACTGATGAAGAAGTTGAAATTGTCTCGTCTCGTTCTGTGAATGATAGAGATGTAATTGTTTCAAGCCGTTTAATCTTTAAAGATAAGCGTGCACCATTACCACTTGAATGGCGTGTCAGAAACCAAAATGGCAAACCACAAGTGATTGATTTGGTTGTTGAGGGCGTTAGCATGAGTGTTACTCAACGTTCTGACTTTAATTCAGTGCTAAAAAATTCAGATGGTGACATTGACGTGTTATTGGAAAAAATGCGTGAGAAATACACAGTCGCTGAGAAATAATTTTTATTAAAATAGTATTTTAAAAAAGGGCAGGCCTTAAACAGCTTGCCTTTTTTTATTCTCTTCTTTATGTCTATTGATATGAAAAACATTGCAATATCTGGCTCATGGCGTTTAACCAATGACGCTGTTAAACAAGACGTAGAAGAAACGGTTGTATCAATTGTCGCTGATTATAATCGCTTGGTTACAGGCGGTGCGCTCGGTGTTGATATGATTGCGACAAAGAAAATCCTTGTGCTGGATAAGTCTTGTAAACATCTTCTTATTATTTTACCCACAACTTTGGAAATCTTTGCCACACATTTCAGAAATCGCGCTGGCGAAGGCGTCATAACGAAAGATCAAGCCGAAGATTTAATAGAGTTGTTAAGCTCTGTAAAAGCCATAAACCCACAAGCAATCATGGAGATGGATTTTTTAAGTTGTGATCAGCAAAGTTATTATGCCCGTAATGGAAAAATTATTGATATGGCTGATGAGTTATATGCTTTTCAAGTTAATGGCTCAAAAGGCACACAAGATGCGATCGATAAGGCAAAGTCTCGCAATATTCCCGTTATTCACAAAAAATATAAAATCTAAATTCTTTTTAAAGCTTTCTTTTTTGTTTTGGTCTCGAGCGATTTGAAGGCTTGGGCTTTGTTTGTTTTTTTAACAGCTTTTGTGCGTGTTTAAGGGCGGTTAATTCACGAAGGCGAATAAACTCTCTGTTTCTTGCATCTGGTTTATAGCTTTCTAGTTTTTGAATTGCTTCTTTTATGGACGTCCATGTTGGGACTTGCCCTTTTTCGATTTCTTTTGGTGTTCGATTTAAGTGCTTTGATAATGATTTAACTTTTGCGATTGCAAAATATGATGTTTGTTTAAGTTTTTTATCATTGCGGTATTCAATTGTTTTACCAAAAAAACAGCTCTCAGAACCATCCAGATTTTGGAGTTCAACGGTTGCACCAACTTCTTCTAAAATCTCTCTATGTAAGGCTTGTTCTAAAGTTTCGACCTCTTCAACGCCACCACCAGGCAATTTGAAAAGACCAATATTTGTAAGGTCAAGCAAACACATATTGCCATGATCATCCAATATTATGGCTCTTACAGAGGTTCTTTTAATCTCTTCTTCTTTAGAGATTGCATTTTTATCAAAATCACAATCTCGTATTTCTGCCAGCAATGGAATGGTCTTTTTGCTCATAACAAAAGTGTAACGTTTTAGTATTAAAAAATAATTTAATATTTCATCTTGCATCGTCAATAATATCTTTTATTGTTATTCATAATTTGGACAATATCTTAAATAAGAGAGAGGTATACATCATGAAAGATGATTTTAATAAATTTATGGGTATGGAAATTGCTGTAAAGATTGAAAAACATAAAATTGGTCAGGACGAGTTTGAAGAAATAGTACTCGATGAAGATGACGAAAATTATAAAAAACTGGTTGCATTTATGGAAGACAACTACACATCTTATAGAATATGGGGACCAAGCACTATGGGAACGATGGATTATCTTCCGTTTAGAGCAAATGTTCACTTTGAAGAAAGCGATAATGGTACGTACCGCATTAGCGATTTGCGTTTTGGCTAAATAAAAGCCGTAATACATAAAAAAAGCCCTCAGGATTAGTGAGGGCTTTTTGTTTGTCTTTTTAAAAATTAAGCTGCACGGTCAATTGGCTTATATTTAATGCGGGTTGGTTGATCCGCATCCTCGCCAAGGCGACGCTTTTTATCTCTGATATAATCTTCATAGTTTCCTTCAAACCATACAACTTGGCTATCGCCTTCAAAGGCTAAGATATGTGTTGCAAGGCGATCTAAGAACCAGCGATCGTGTGAGATGATAACAGCACAGCCTGGGAATTGTCCAAGCGCTTCTTCCAAAGCACGCAAAGTATCAACATCCAAATCATTTGTCGGCTCATCCAGTAGAAGGACGTTCGCACCACTTTTTAGCATTTTTGCTAAATGCACGCGGTTTCGCTCACCACCTGATAGAGAACCAACTTTTTTCTGTTGGTCTTTTGATTTAAAGTTAAAGGCAGCAACATAAGCACGGCTTTGTAATGTGCGACCACCAACTTCAATAACATCAGTTCCGCCAGAGATTTCTTCCCAAACAGTTTTATCAGGATCAAGGTTGTCACGGCTTTGGTCAACATAACCAAGCTTAACCGTTTCTCCGACTTTGAATGTTCCTTCATCTGGCTCTTCAACACCTGTGATCATTTTAAATGTTGTTGTTTTACCAGCACCGTTTGGTCCGATAACACCAACAATTCCACCAGCAGGCAGGCTGAATGATAAGTCATCAATTAAAAGCTTTTCGCCAAAGGCTTTCTTAATATGATCAGCCTCAATAACAGTTGAGCCAAGACGTGGGCCAGCAGGAATTTGAATTGCTGTTGCCTCATAAGCTTTTTCACTGCTTTGTGCTAACATTTCTTCATAAGCATTGATACGGGCTTTGTTCTTTGCCTGACGCGCTTTTGGCGATTGGCGAACCCAATCAAGCTCTTTTGCCAAGGCTTTTTGGCGATTATCTTCTTCACGGTTTTCTTGAGCTAAGCGTTTTTGTTTTTGCTCCAACCAGCTTGTGTAATTGCCCTCATATGGGATGCCTTCACCGCGATCCAATTCTAAGATCCAGCCAGTAACATTATCAAGGAAGTATCTATCGTGCGTAATCATCACAACTGTACCAGTGTAATCAGCTAAGAAACGCTGTAACCATGCAACAGATTCCGCATCCAAGTGGTTGGTCGGCTCATCAAGAAGAAGCATATCAGGCTTTTCAAGAAGAAGGCGACAAAGAGCAACACGACGACGCTCCCCACCAGATAGGTTTGTAACAGGCCAATCACCAGGAGGGGTGCGAAGTGCATCCATCGCGATATCAACTTTACGTTCAATATCCCATGCATCCGCAGCCTCAATCTTTTCTTGTAATTCGGCTTGTTCCTCTATCAGGGCGTTCATTTCATCCATATCGGTTACTTCGCCAAGCTTTAAGCTGACCTCGTTAAAGCGATCAAGATTTTCTTTATCTTCACCAAGGCCAAGCATAATATTTTCTTTAACGCTTTTATCTTCTTCCAATTTTGGTTCTTGGGCTAAATACCCAACTTTTAAGCCATCGGCACAAAAAGCCTCGCCTGTGAAGTCATCATCAAGGCCAGCCATGATTTTTAACAATGTTGATTTACCAGCACCATTGTGACCCAAAACACCAATTTTGGCGCCAGGATAAAAGCTGAGCCAGATATTATTTAAAACGGTTTTTCCGCCAGCAAAGGTTTTACTTAAACCTTTCATAACGTAAGCATATTGATTCGGGGCAAGTTTAGTACTTGGCATTGATAAATCTCCTTCAAGGTTGATTTTTTTATCTAAAATCTTAAAAAATGACTGTATTGGACTATATATTTAGCGTATTTTAATAAAAAACTAAAGCTTTTATAGGCTTTAGGCGTGATAAAAAGCAAAAAAGGATCCGTGTGCAAGCATGAATGAAAAGAAATCACCAGATGCAATAAACCCATTATTGGAAACACCAGATTTAGAGACACGCGATAATGCGGCAGGTCTTAAAGGGAAAAGCCTCAAGGATTTAGATTCTTGGGAGAAAATGGTTCAAAAGCGTGATATTCGTGATGTCTTTAAAGGCAGTGCGCTTAATTTAGAGTGCGATAAAACAACGGGCTTTGATACAATCCGCTTTCAGCTTGAGTGGGAGCGCCCAAAACCACAAGGTTTTTTCAACACGCTAAAAGACAAACTTGGTAAAGGTCAGGATATTGATCTAGATCTGGGCTGTATTTATGAGATGAAAGACGGCACGGCGGGGGTTATTCAACCGCTTGGCGATCTTTATGGAGCATTTAACAAACCACCTTTCATTGAACTTAGTGGCGATGATCGCACGGGGGCTGATGAAGCAGGCGAGAATTTAAAAGTAAATGGGACTATGTGGCCAAATATTAAACGCATTGTTGTTTATGCCTATATTTATGATGGCTCAACCACATGGTCACAAACAAAAGCAAAACTTCACATTTGGATGAAAGGGCAAGACCCGGTTAATGTGAACTTAGAACAATATGAAGACGGTCTTCCAGTGTGCGTGATCGCAAAATTAGAAAATGTCGACAATAATATTCAGATTAAGAATGTTAATGAGTATTATCCAGGTCATGCCGAAATGGACAGGGCGTTTGGTTTTGGTATTAACTGGGAAGAGGGTCGAAAGTAATTTTTTACTCTTCTCCGTTTTAGCTAATTTTTGAAACTCATTATAAAATCCATCCTTAAAACTTATAGAAAAAAACAAATTTAAAAATGGACTTTGCCCCTCAAACTCTTCCTTTTACTGATATTTTAACCCTTGCTCTTGGTGGTATAGCTGCGGGCATATATGTCCTTGTCAAAGGCGGCGGTTGGGCCATTGACGGTGCTGTTAGCTTGGCTAACTATTTTAAAATCTCACCGCTCATTATTGGGTTTACAATTATTGCCTTTGGGACATCTTTGCCTGAATTGGTTGTCTCGGTTAATGCGAATTTAAAAGGCTATCCAGGGCTATCAGTGGGGAATGTTATCGGCTCGAACATTGCCAATATCTTACTTGTTATCGGTATGACGTGTTTACTACTCCCGTTAAAATTTAAAGGTGGAAAGCAATCCTTTTATGACATGGCGATGCTCTTATTTGCCTCTGCCCTTATCTGTGTGTTTATGCAATCAAATGTTATCTCGCAAACCTTAGGTGGGATTATGGTTGCGATTTTATTGTCTTATATTCTGTTTCAATATTTCCAAGCGAAAAAAGGCGATGTGATTGTCGATGAAGATGAGACACATGCAGTTTACACGAGCTTATTAAAGTCTTTATTTTTTACTATCATAGGGCTGGTTGGAATTGCGCTTGGTGCAGAATTGCTGGTTAGGAGTGCCGTTATTGGGGCTACAACGCTGGGTGTTAGTGAGGCTGTTATTGGTCTGACAATCGTTGCCCTTGGAACATCCTTACCTGAATTGGTCACATGTTTAATCGCTGCCAAAAGAGGACAGGGCGATATTGTGTTGGGGAATGTTGTTGGCTCTGGTGTGTTTAATATCCTCTCAATTATTGGTTTAACAGCGCTTATTAGCCCGATTGATTTAACAATCGTTTCCGATAAGCTATTGCAGATCGACGGTTGGGTCATGTTAGGGATTACGGCTCTGTTCGCACTTTACTTATTTACAATTAAAAAATTTACTAGGCTTACAGGATTGGTTATGCTCTTAGTCTATGTAGGATTTACGATTGAACAATATTTATCGATGGTATAACGATCTTATTTTAAAGGGGTAAGTTTATAATGGTTGAAACAATCAGATTAACACAAGGTCAAGAAGCAAGCGTTACCGAAAAAGACCCAGCACTAAAACATGTTGCTGTTGGTTTAGGGTGGGATGTTCGCCAAGTCGATAATGAATTTAGTGGCGATGATAAACAAGCAGACTATGATCTGGATGCCTCTGCCTTTTTGTTAAACAATTTTGGCCGCATTCGTCATGAAAAAGATTTTGTTTTTTATAACAATATGCGCTGCGATGAGGGCTGTGTTGCCCTAACAAAGGATAATCAGACAGGTGTTGGGGAAGGCGATGATGAAATCATCGAAGTCGAGTTAAAAGAAGTTCCTTTTGATATCACGAGAATTGCTTTTGCTGCCAGTATCCACAATGCGATTGATAGACAGCAAAATTTTGGCATGATTGAAAATGCCTTTATTCGTGTTGTTAATAAAGAAACAGATGTTGAAATTGTCCGTTATGATTTATCAGGGGATTTCAGTGCATTTAATGCCATTATTTTGGGCGAGCTTTATCGTGTTGGATCCGATTGGGTCTTTATCGCAAAGGGCGAGGGCTATAAGGGGGCTCTTGGCGAAGTTGCAAGAAGCTTTGATGTTAATGTCCGTGGGGAATAAAAAAACTCTAAAGATTTTTTAAAAGAATAAAAAAAGCGCCCAAAATAATTTGAGCGCTTTTTATTTTTTGAATATATGAGCTTTTATTTAAGTTCTTTTACATTCTCAATAATATTTCCAACAAGACCGTATTTTACAGCGTCTTTCGCAGGAAGCCAGAAGTCACGATCAGTATCTTTTTCGATTTGAGATTTCTTTTGACCAGTTGCTTCAACGAAAATCTCATTTAAACGCTCACGCATTTTTAAGATTTCTTCGGCTTGAATAGCAATATCAGAAGCCTGACCGCCAGTACCACCACTTGGTTGGTGAAGAAGGAAACGTGTGTTTGGTAAACAGTAACGATCTTCTTTTGGAACAGAAACGTAAATCAAAGCCCCAGCACTAGCAACCCAGCCTGTACCAATAATACGAACTTTTGGTTTAATGAATTTAATCATGTCATGGATCATATCGCCAGATTCGACGTGGCCACCAGGCGATGAAACAAACACATTGATTGGATCATTGCTTGCTTGAGAAAGGGCGATTAACTGTGCGCAAACGCTGTGCGCTAGCTTGTCATTAATGCCGCCTGTTACGAAAACAGTTCTTGAATCAAAAAGATGCTGTTGGATAAATGCAGGATTTGCTTCTTTATCCTTTTCTTCTTTTTCATCTTCATCATCATTTAAAATTGGATCGATGTAATTTTCCATTATTTTATAAGTCCTTAAATCATCTGGATGTTTATTTTTATCGTTAGAATCACTTGCTTCTTATTTAGTAATATAACGTGGCTATTATAGCTTCTCAAGCATTTAGATCAAATGCAATCTATTATTCATAATTACTTTAATAAATTCTCTTACAATTGACTTAACGTCAACAAAGGGGATTTAAAGATGACTTCAACATTAAGAAAAGAATTTAAAGGCCAAGCTTTCGCGCTTCCAACGCAAGCTAAGTACTTAGAAGTTAAATCCGTTGAAGTAAGTTTACAAAAAGAATTAAAAGAATTACAAGCCGAAGAACACCAAAAAACATTACAAGAAGATAAAAAACTATCATTTAACGAAGCCTTTGCAATCGCAATGAGCGATGTTACAGCTGAGTCAACAACATCTAGCGTTACAAATTCATTCATGATGGATATGGTTGCCCCAGGTATTGGTGGTGCATCAACAGCGTTATTTGAGGTGTTTGATGCAGTTTCTGAATTAAGCAATGCGAAAGGCGTTGATGCAATTATGGATGCAGCGATCACATTGGCTGATGAGCGCAAATCAAAATTAGCATGGAAAAAGAAATTAGAAGCACAATATGCAGCCAAAGCAAAAGAGCAAGGCGTTGAACTTCTTGATAGAAATACAAAACATGGTGTGATGCAAAGACGCATGATGTTAGAAGATACATTAGATAATTTAAACTATGCTTCAAAATTAGGGTTAACTAAAGTTGAAGTTAGTGACAATGGCGTTCAAATTCCTTCCAATTATTTGAAGTCAAAAGCGATTTACGACAGATCTCCAAAACAGGCACTATCGTCAGAGTGGAAATCTAATCGTCGCATCGCAGCATAAAATTTAATACTTCCTTCATGTTTTTGAACTATTCTTTTAATTTAGCATTTTAAAAGGTGTTAAAGCCTGTTAAGGTAAAGAAAATTTGACGATGTCAGGAGTAGTCATGAAGAAATTATTTGTATTAGGTTTAAGTTTAACAGCCCTCATGGCGTTTGAGCCAAAAGCATCTTATGCGATGTCACAATTTGACGCAGCGTTGCAGGTTTCTGGTTATGCGGATTCAATCCCGATGATGGCCATGCATTGTGATAAGAAGTTTAACCTTCCAGAAACAAAATCAGCGGGTATTCAGTGGACAGAGCGCCACCAACCTCTTCTTGATAAGGCTGATTCAGTTATCGCGCAGAGCGGTGGTATTCCAGGATTTCAAAAAGACATGCTTGATGGCATTATGAAAGAGCAGATTACATCAACTGTTAATAATAGTGAAAACCCAAAACAATTTTGTACAGATTTAGGGGAAAAACTTAACTCTGGATCACTTGATTTGGATCGTTCACCTGATTTCAGACAAGCTATTTTAGCGCTTACACAGTAATTTTAAGAATAAAGATAACGTTCAACTTGTCCGAGTACTTGCTCAAAGTTTGAACCAGTATCAAAAAAAGGAATGTCAAATTTTTGGCATTCTTTTTTTAGCTCTAGACTATATTTTTTACTGGCTTCAATAACGCCATAAATACGCTCATCATTTTCTTTTGAGAGCCAATCATTGGGAAGATGGTTGAATGTCTTAATGTTATGATATTTAACTTTTTCATCAATATCAGTATAACCAAGCCAGCATGTCTTGATATGATTGGGGTATAGTTTTGTCAATTCTGCACAGTGCTCTGGTCTAATAATAACGCCTTCCATTAAATAATGGACTGGGGTGTCTTTTTCATCTTTATCCGTGATGTAATTAATTTTGAGCTTGTTCAATATGAGTTCTTTTACGATGGGCCACATAACAGTTGCTTTTTCGCGGTCATGGGTGCGACCTTCGCACTGAATATCTGAT
Organism: Rickettsiales bacterium; assembly: GCA_002720935.1. Classification (GTDB taxonomy): domain Bacteria; phylum Pseudomonadota; class Alphaproteobacteria; order Micavibrionales. Next base: position 17,724 of record PBIV01000042.1, read on the forward strand.
TGCCCGTTTAACAATCCATGCATGAGATGATCAAGACTAAAAAAAGGCAGGCCATGTTTTTTATTTAAATGATAGGCAAGGGTTGATTTTCCACTACGGTTTACACCGCCAACGATGAAAAGCATTAAATTTTCCCTTTTAATTTTATGAATATAGAGCTAAATCAATAGCGCCCGTTGCTAGCTGGTCAGCTTTTTCATTACCTTCAACGCCTGCATGCCCCTTAACCCAGTGCCAAGAGATTTGGTGTCTTGATTGTGCGGCGTCTAGCAATTCCCAAAGGTCTTTATTTTTTACAGGTTTTTTATTCGCTGTTTTCCAGCCTTTGGCTTTCCAGCCCTCTAACCATTGCTCAACACCATTTTTAACGTAAGTGCTATCTGTATGTAGTTCTATTGAGCATGGCTCATTTAAGGTGTTAAGAGCTTCAATAACAGCCCTTAGCTCCATTCGGTTATTAGTGGTCTCTGGCTCATAACCACTGAGTTCTTTTTCGTGACCTTTGTAATTTAAGGTTGCTCCCCAGCCCCCAGGCCCAGGATTTCCACGGCAAGCACCGTCAGTATATATAACGACATGTTTCATAGGCATTATTGATATTTGATTACAAAGACAATTGCAAGCTTACATAGCTGACATTTCTTTTAAGATAGAGCTGAAAAGAGAATCTGAGCTATTCTTCATATAATTATAGCGCTCCAGCATAACTCTTGGATCAAGCGGTTTTTTGCCTTCTTGGTAATGTTCAAAAACCTTATCTTTAATACGGCTTAATAGATATCTTAGGCTTGCGGCTTTTAAGAAAAACGGCAAATGCCTGTAGTTATGAGATAGCCAGAAATCATTATTTTTGGTGTAGCTTTTCATGATGGCTAAGAAGCGTTCCATGCGAAATTCATTCATTTCATCAAAACACCAAGCGACCAAAGCAATTGATAAGTCATAGACAGGGTTTTCATGCAAGGCAAAGTTGAAATCAATAATCCCTGTTAGCATGTCATCAATAAACAACACATTATCGGGGAATAAATCGCCGTGAATATTAATTTTCTCAACGCCTTCAGGCCATTGTGAGATAAGCGCTTCTAGCTCTGCCTCAACCACTTGGCTACATTTATCATCGGGGTCAAAGTTAGGGTGCTCTTTAACAGAATTCCAAATATTGATCCAATTATCCTTGTGATAATAGCTTTTAAGCTCTTTATCATAGCCTTTTGAGGCATCGTGAAGAATTTTTAAGTGGTGGCCAACAGATTCACAATAGGCCTCAGAGATATTTTTTGGATTAAGTCCAAAGCCATGAACAAATTTTGTGACAATTGCGGATTTGCCATTCATCGTAGTTACAATGCCACTATTTGATGAAGAGACAACTCTTGGAACTCTTACATCTTTATTGTTCAGGTAATTTGTAAAATCATAAACAGGCTCAATATCAGCGGGGTTTTCGTCATTTTCAAAAAGGGTAAAAACAAATTCCCCTTTATCGGTTCTAAACCAGTAATTGGTATTTTGAGAGCCAGTTTGAATACCAGAATTTCTAAAAAATTGTCCTAAATCGTAGTTCTCTTCTAGAAAACTAGAAAGTTCGGTTTCGCTTATTGTTGTGAAAACACCCATGTGAGTATCTTTTAAATCCTCAAATTAATTATTGTTTTTATTATTTGTAATTATGTTCCCCCAGGTAATAAAAGCATACAAACTTTTATAAACCATTAAAGTGTATCAGGTCGCTTAACAATATTATAGTGAAAACGTAAAAGTTATGACTATTGCTTGTTTAAAACTCGGGGCAGTTTGAAAACAACATTTTCATCCCCAACGGAGAGTTTTTCAACATTTGCATCAAATCGGCTACTTAAGGCTTCGACAACCTCCATGACCAAATGTTCAGGGGCGCTTGCACCCGCCGAAATACCAATAATATCAGCCTCATTAATCACATCCCATGGAATGTGATTGTAATCTTGGATGAGTTTGGCAAATTCAGCCCCATAGTTAAGGGCGACTTCAACCAAACGATTGGAATTTGAAGAATTGCTAGAACCAAGCACTAACACTTTATCACATTTTTGCGCCAAAGCTTTAACAGCATCTTGTCTGTTTGTTGTCGCATAACAGATATCCTCTTTGTGCGGGGCTTCTATATCAGGATAACGCTTTTGTAACACTGTTATAATATCTTTTGTATCATCAACCGATAATGTTGTTTGTGTAACAAAGGCCAAATGATCAGAATTTGCAGGCGTAAAAGTTTTTGCATCTTCAACGGTTTCAATTAACTGAACACTGCCTTTTGGTAATTGCCCCATAGTGCCAATAACTTCTGGATGACCAGCATGCCCGATCAGCAGGATATGAGCACCGTTTTTGTGGTGGCGCTCTGCTTCTCTATGAACTTTACTGACAAGTGGGCAGGTTGCATCAATGTAAAACATGTTTTTGTTTTCGGCATCTTGTGGCACGGATTTCGGGACACCATGAGCTGAAAATATAACAGGGCGCTCTTTTTGATGATTGGCTGGGATTTCATCAAGCTCATCAACGAAAATTGCGCCTTTTTCTTTTAAGTCATCAACAACATGTTTGTTATGCACAATTTCATGACGGACATAGACGGGCGCGCCATATTTTTCCAATGTACGCTCAACAATTTGAATGGCTCGGTCAACACCAGCACAAAAACCTCTTGGGTTTGCTAAAATAATTTTCATGATCTCTCGCAAAAAGTTATAAATTTTGTTAGTTATAACAATATTCTATTGAATAATAAATGAGAGCTTTTATTATTTTTCAAGTTATTTGGCTAAAAATAAGGAATAAAAATGTCATACGATACAAAAGCAATTAAAGATTTAAACTTTGAAGACGCGATGCAAAAACTGGAAGCCGTTGTAAAAGATTTGGAAAGCGGCAATGCAGGGCTTGAAAACTCTGTGCAAGCTTATGAATATGGCGTTGCACTTAAAAAGCATTGCGAAGAAAAATTAAAGTCGGCGAAGCTTCGAATTGAAACAATTTCTATCCAAGACAATGAAGAGGGCGAGGTTGATGTGAAATTAGATGCTTTTGAGCATTGATCTTAAGCTTTTTCACGTGTATTCTGCTGTACAGTAAAAAATATTTTATAAAAGGGATAAAATGGCTCCATCGTTAAAACATGCAACGCCTGAACTTATGGCGGCTTTGAATGAAGCAGCAGATGTAATTGATAATGTAATTCACAGACTTCTTCCAGAAACAGACCTTCCTGAAAAAAGATTATTTGATGGTATGCGCTATTCATGCTTAAGCGGTGGTAAGCGTTTTAGGCCATTTCTAGTGTTGGCGAGCTCTAAACTCTTTGGTGTGGATCAGTCATGCGCAGCACGCGTTGCCGCAGCGATTGAGTTCATGCACACTTATTCATTGGTTCATGATGATTTGCCTGCAATGGATGATTCAGATTTACGTCGTGGCAAACCGTCAAACCATATTGCATTTGATGAGGCAACAGCGATTTTAGTTGGGGATGCGCTTCAAACATTGGCTTTTGAGGTTTTGGCTGATCCCAAAACACATGAAGATCCACGTGTTCGTATTGAGCTTGTTTCTCTTCTTGCACAAGCCTCTGGTTGCCATGGTATGGCAGCGGGGCAGATGCTTGATCTAATCGCAGAAGATGAAGAATTTGATGTTGGTGAAATCTCAAGATTACAACGCTTAAAAACAGGGCGCATCATGGCGTTTTGTTGTGAGGCTGGCGCTATTTTAGGAAAAGCAAGCCCATCACACCGCATGGCTTTAAGAAACTATGCGCATGATTTAGGATTAGCGTTCCAAGTAACAGACGATATTTTGGATGTTGAGGGCGATGAAGAAGAAGTTGGTAAGCCAGTTGGTCAAGATGATCAAGCGGGCAAAGCTACATTCGTATCTGCCCTTGGTATTGATGAGGCGAAATCTAAAGCTGAACTTTTAAGTAAGCAGGCGATTGCGCATTTAAATATTTTTGAACGCCGTGCAGACACGCTTCGTGATGCTGCTTATTATGTGCTTAATCGCAACGGCTAATAAAAATAAAGGCTTTAAGTTGATCGGTTTACTTGTCTTGAAATAAGGGCAAAATATTTTAGATCATTAAAGCAAAAAACAACGATAACAATATGTATAGACCAAATTGTGGTGGTGTTCTTTTTATTGAATGCGATCATTAGAATTATGCTCTATAGGGAGTGGTTTTAAAAATATGGCAGATTATAAATTCTTAAATCAGATTAATTCTCCTGAAGATTTGAAAACAGTTGATAAAGATAATTTACAACTTGTGGCTGATGAAGTCAGAAACGAGATGATTGATATTGTCTCAAAAACGGGCGGGCATTTGGGCGCTGGTCTTGGTGTGGTAGAACTTACAACCGCACTGCATTATGTGTTTGATACGCCTAATGATCGCCTTATTTGGGATGTTGGACATCAATGTTATCCGCATAAAATTTTGACCGAGCGCAAAGACCGAATGCACACAATTCGTCAAGGCGATGGCTTGTCAGGCTTTACCAAACGCAAAGAAAGTGAATATGATCCTTTTGGGGCTGGGCATAGCTCAACGTCTCTGTCGGCAGGGTATGGGATGGCAGTTGCCAAACGTTTAAAGGGCGAGGCTGAAAACATTATCTCTGTGATTGGGGATGGCTCCATGAGTGCTGGTATGGCTTATGAAGCTATGAACAATATCGGTGCAAAAGCTCTTCGTGAATTTGAGGTTGAATATAAAACAGCTCAAAAAAATGATACAAAGTCGCCAAAAATGATTGTTATTTTAAATGACAATGAGATGTCAATCGCCCCACCAGTTGGTGCGATGAGTGCTTACTTGTCAAAACTTATCTCCTCAAAGCAGTTCAGAAATCTTCGTGAGTTGGCTAAAAAAGTGATTTCGCCATTGCCAAAGAATATGCGTGATTTTGTTGGCCGTGCGGAAGGTTATGCAAGGAACATTGTCCATGGAAGCGGGACAATGTTTGAGGAAATGGGCTTTTATTATATTGGCCCTGTTGATGGTCATAACATGGAACATCTTGTAACAATTTTAGAAAATGTTCGTGATTGTGATATAGATAAACCTGTTCTTATTCATGCCGTGACCCAAAAGGGGAAGGGCTATGAATACGCCGAAGGCGCTAGCGATAAGATGCATGGTGTCTCAAAATTCTGTGTTGTAACAGGGGTGCAGGATAAAAAACCATCTGTTACACCAAGTTATACGAATGTCTTTGCAGATAGTTTGATTGAGCAGGCACGAGAAGATAAGGATATTGTTGGTGTGACAGCCGCGATGCCATCGGGTACTGGCTTGGCAAAATTTGCAAAAGAATTTCCAAACAGAACATTTGATGTCGGGATCGCAGAACAACATGCCGTAACCTTTGCCGCTGGTATGGCGTGTGAAGGCTTAAAACCATTTGCAGCGATTTATTCAACATTCTTACAGCGTGCTTATGATCAGGTAGTGCATGACGTTGCCATTCAAAAACTGCCTGTTCGATTTGCAATTGACCGTGCTGGTTTGGTTGGGGCTGATGGACAAACCCATGCTGGATCATTTGACACAGCATATTTAGGCTGTATCCCCAATATGGTTTTGATGGCTGCTGGGGATGAGGCTGATCTTGTCCATATGGTTAAGACAGCCACCGATTTTGATGAGGGTCCAATTGCCTTTAGATATCCAAGAGGCAATGGCATTGGCGTTGAATTGCCAACAAGCCCGCAAGCGTTAGAAATTGGTAAAGGTCGTATTTTAAAAGAGGGGACACAAGTCGCACTCCTTAGTTACGGTGGGCGTTTAAATGAAGCTTTACTAGCAAGTCAGCTTTTGGCCAAACACGGGATTTCAGCAACGGTTGCCGATGCACGCTTTGCAAAGCCGCTTGATACGGATCTTTTAAAGCAATTAGCAAATCATCATGATGCCATTTTAACGATTGAGGAAGGCTCGATTGGTGGCTTCGGTGCACTCGTTTTACATCAATTATCTGATTTAGGATTGCTTGATAATGGTTTGAAAATTAGAACGCTTACGTTGCCTGATTATTTCCAAGATCAAGGATCGCCAGATGCACTTTATAAACAAGCTGAACTTGATGGCGAAAGCATCGCACAAAAGGCTTTAGATGTTTTAGGCAATAGTGTTGTGAAGTTTTCAAAAGCTTCTTAAAGGTTTTAGCAGAATCGCTCTATAATTTTAGGGCTCAAAAAAATAAAAAATGTGAGGATAAAAAATGCGTATAGAAGCGGAAGTAAAATTAGGCTTTAAGGATGTAATGTTTCGCCCGAAACGCTCTAAATTAAAGAGCCGTTCGGAAGTCTCTCTAGAGCGAACATTTAAGATGTTAAATGCTGGTTTTTCATGGACAGGTGTGCCGATTATGCCTGCGAATATGGATACTGTTGCAACTTTTCCAATGGCAAAAGTGTTAATGAAAGAGAAAATTTTAACACCGCTTCATAAACATTACACGATTGAAGAGTGGAAAGAATTTTGTGATAGCTTGAGCGATGCAGAGTTTGATTATATCGCGGTAAGCACAGGCATTGGGGAGAGTGATTTTGAAAAAACGCAAACCATTTTAAAGCAAAATTCAAAAATCAAATTCATCTGTATTGATGTTGCCAATGGCTATACAGAGCACTTTGTTAATTTTGTTAAGAAGATGCGTGATCTTTATCCTAAACATGGGATCATCGCTGGTAATGTTGTAACTGGCGAAATGGCAGAAGAGCTACTTTTAAGTGGTGCGGATATTGTCAAGGTCGGGATTGGTCCTGGATCAGTTTGCACAACACGCGTTAAAACAGGTGTTGGCTA
>PBIV01000043.1 GCA_002720935.1 Rickettsiales bacterium
GTGGAACCTCTATTATTAAAGGTTTGCTTGAGGGCGATGATGTCATTGCAACAGCTGACGCAATGCGTGCCATGGGCGCTGATATAAAGCGTATTTCTGGCGGCAACTACGAAATCACAGGTACAAAAGGTATTTTAAAATCCCCGAACCATAAAATTGATTGTGGCAATAGTGGAACCTCAATCAGGCTTTTATCTGGGCTGATCGCTGGGGCTGGGATTGATGCGACGATGGTTGGCGATGCCTCGCTATCGAAACGCCCAATGAACCGAGTGATAAACCCATTACAAGAAATGGGCGCACAAATTGAGGGCGATAATGAGGGCAGACCGCCGCTTAAAATCAAAGCCTCAAAACTAAAACCCATATCTTATGAGATGCCCGTAGCTTCTGCCCAAGTTAAATCATGCATCATGCTGGCTGGCTTATTTTGTGATGGTATCACAACCGTTATTGAGCAAGAGGCAAGCCGTGACCATACTGAAACAATGTTAAAAGCCTTTGGCGTTGATGTTGATATAAAACAAATTGATGATAAAACACACATATCCTTAAAAGGCGGACAAGCCTTAAAAGCAACACCAATCACAGTGCCAAGTGACCCAAGCTCGGCTGCATTTTTCATGGTGGCTGCTTTGATCATCCCTAAAAGCTGGATTGTGATGCCTAGCATTATGCTAAACCCGACAAGAGCAGGTCTAATCACAACATTGCAAGAAATGGGCGGGGATATTGAAATTAAAAATGAACGCATTGAAAATGGCGAAAAATTAGGCGACATCCATGTACGAAGCTCTAATCTAACAGGCATATCTGTTCCTGCCGAGCGTGCTGTATCCATGATTGATGAATACCCCATTTTAAGTGTGGCGGCCGCATTTGCAAAAGGAAGTACAACCATGGAAGGGTTGGCCGAATTACGCGTTAAAGAAACCGACCGCATTCAAGCCATGGAAGATGGGCTTAAACTTTGCCGAGTTGATGTTCAAAGCACAAAAGACAGCATGGTTGTTTCTGGACAAGAAACAGTCATGGGCAATTTAGAAAATGAAGCGATTAAAACCCATCATGATCACCGCATCGCGATGAGCTTTTTAGTGCTCGGTCTTGCCAGCCAAAAGGGAGTGATTATTGATGATGGATCAAAAATTGCGACCTCGTTTCCAACCTTTTTAAATCTGATGCAAAGCCTTGATGCAAAGATTGAAAAAATTTAATTGAATCTTTTTATTGATTTGGACGCTTTCAGAATTTAGTTTTTACACATACTAATTTTAAAAGAATCACTAAAAATAAGAAATGGGATGGCCTTACCGTGGCATCACAAATGTTAGCATCAAACTCAAACACTCCAAACCTAATCATTGCCGTTGATGGCACTGCCGCCAGTGGAAAGGGCACAATCTCTGAACGCTTGGCACAATATTACGGGCTTTCTTATATGGATACAGGTGTTTTATACCGCGCAGTTGGCCTTATCTGTGTCAAAGAATTTGGCGATGCAGAAGAAGAACATTTGGCGATTGAAGCTGCACAAAAAATGGCGCTTAGCTATCCTGAATGTTTAGAAGGCTTAGACCTTAAATCTGATGAGGCAAGCAATGCAGCCTCAAAAGTTGCCAAGATCGGCGAGGTTCGCCAAATCTTATTTGATACGCAACGCAATTTCGGACTAAAAGCACCAAAGGGTGCTGTGATCGATGGGCGTGATATTGGTACGGTTATTTTTCCCGAAGCCCCGATTAAGCTATTTTTTGATGCGGATTTAGATGTCCGTGTTGAGCGTCGGTTCAAAGACCTGATAAAAAGAAAACCAAGCCTGCAATATGATGAGGTTTATGCCGATATGAAAGCGCGTGATGAACGTGACCGAAATCGTGAGGTTGCCCCCCTTATTCCAGCCCAAGATGCAATCCATATTGATAACAGTAAGATGAGCATTGATGAGGTGTTTGATTATGTGCTTTCCAAGATTGATACATCTGTGAAATCACTCAAATCAAAACAAGGCTGATATTCTAAAAATTACTCTTTTTTATAATAAATGTTAACAATTCCTATATTTTAGCCCTTTTAGGGTTGAAATCTGTTCAGATTTACGTTAATAAGCCTCTATCTACTAAGAAAGTGAGGATTAAATCCATGGCTAAAGCCGCTAAAAATAACCCTAACCCTGCTGACGAAATGCCTGATTTCGGTTCAGACAGTTTTGAATCTCTTTTAAATGAATCTATGAACAACCAAGATTCTTTTGAAGGACAAGTTGTAACAGGCACAATTGTTGCTGTAGACAAAGAAAACGTTGTTGTTGATGTTGGTCTAAAATCAGAAGGTCGTATTTCTCTTCGTGAATTCCAATCTCCTAATGATGACACATCTTTGACTGTTGGTGACAAAGTTGACGTTTATGTAGACCAGCTAGAAAACCGTAATGGTGAAGCTGTTCTATCAAGAGAAAAAGCCCGCCGCGAAGAAGCTTGGGGCGAATTAGAGAAACTTTACGAAGCACAAGAGCGCGTTAATGGTGTTATCTATAACCGCGTTAAAGGTGGTTTCACTGTTGATCTTCAAGGTGCGATTGCATTCTTACCTGGATCACAAGTTGATATCCGTCCAATTAAAGATGCTTCTCCATTGATGGGTGTTCCACAACCATTCATGATCTTAAAAATGGATCGTGCGCGTGGTAACATTGTTGTTTCTCGTCGCGCTATTTTGGAAGAAAGCCGCGCGGAAGCTAGACAAGAAATTCTTTCAGACATTCAAGAAGGTAGCGTTCTTGATGGTGTTGTTAAAAACATCACAGATTACGGTGCGTTTATCGATCTTGGCGGTGTTGATGGTCTTCTTCACGTTACTGATATTTCGTGGAGCCGTATCAACCACCCTTCTGAAGTTCTTACAATGGGACAAACAATTAAAGTTCAAGTTATTAAGTATTCTGAAGACAATCAGCGTATTTCACTTGGTATGAAGCAATTGGAAGAAGATCCATGGGCTGACTTACCAAATAAATATGCTCAAGGCTCTAAAGTTACTGGTAAAATCACAAATGTTACTGACTATGGTGCGTTTGTTGAGCTTGAAGAAGGTATTGAAGGTCTTGTTCACGTATCAGAAATGTCTTGGACTAAGAAAAACATCCACCCATCTAAAATCGTTAATCAAGACGATGAAGTTGAAGTTGTTGTATTGGAAGTTGATACAGAGAAAAGACGTATTTCTCTTGGTATCAAGCAGACAATGGACAACCCTTGGATGGACTTCTCATCTAAACACCCAATTGGCGAAGAACTTGAAGGCATTGTGACTAACACAACTGAATTCGGTATCTTTGTTCGCATCGATGAGCATTTAGAAGGTATGGTTCATATCTCTGATATCTCATGGGAAGGTAATGGCGAAGAAGCAATTCAGAATTATAATGTGGATGACAAAATCCAAGTTAAAATTCTTGAAATTGATGCTGAAAAAGAACGTATCTCTCTAGGTATCAAGCAACTTTCTGAGGATCCATTCAAAGGTGCTACATCTGGACAAGGTGGCGTTAAGAAGAACCAAGTTGTTACATGTACGATTACTGAAATCGATGGCTCAAAAGGTATTATTGTTGCTGTTGGTGAAGATGCACTTAAGGGGTATATCAAGAAAACTGATCTTGCCCGTGAGAAATCTGAACAACGCACAGACCGCTTTGCTGTTGATGAAAAAGTAGATGCGAAAATTATCAATGTTGATAACAAAACTCGTGAGCTTTCATTATCAATTAAAGCGCGTGAAATCGACGAAGATAAAGCTGCATTGAAGCAATATGGTTCATCTGATAGTGGTGCATCTCTTGGTGATATCCTTGGTGCTGCGATCCAAGCTAAAGAAGCTGGTGACGAGCCTGAGGCAGACGCTAAAGAAGAGAAAAAGCCTGCTGCTAAAAAGAAAGCTACTAAAGCGAAAAAGGAAGAAGCTTCTGAAGAGAAGTAATTCCTCTTTAAATCCTAATTTTAAAAGAAAGCCCGATTTATGTCGGGCTTTTTTTATGTCTATCAAATGCTTTCCCCTTGCATTTTAAATTAAAATATCCAATTCTATTATCTTAAGGATTAGCATGATAGAGATTAGGAGTTTTCCCATGAGTTCGCTGAGCGCAAGCACGCAAACCCCCGTTACACCATTATGGTCGCCAACAGAAGATCAAATGAAGGCCTCCAACATGTGGGCGTTTAAAGAACAGATTGAACGCTTAACCCATGAAAAATTTTCCACCTATAAAGAGCTTCATAAATGGAGCGTTAATAACGTAGAGATCTTTTGGTCTGAGCTTTGGGATTTTTGTGATGTTATCGGCGAGAAAGGCGATGAGCCATATTTAATTGACGGCGATAAAATGCCAGGCGCTAAATTTTTCCCAGAAGCCACAATTAATTATGCTGAGAACATGCTTCGCAAACGCACACAAGAGACTGCGATTGTATTCCGCGCTGAGGGTAATAAGTTTGAAACTGAGATGAGCTGGTCTGAGCTTTATGACCATGTATCAAAATTTGCACAAGGCTTAAAAGATTTAGGTATTGGTAAGGGCGATCGCATTTGCGGCCTTATCCCGAATATGCCACACGCCATCATCGCTTGTTTGGCGACAGCTTCAATTGGTGCCATCTGGTCATCAGCATCGCCAGACTTTGGTGCGAAGGCTGTGCTTGATCGCTTTGGTCAGATTGAGCCAAAATTAATGCTCACAATTGATCACTATTTTTATAATGGTAAAACCATTGACTGTATGGCGAAAAACAAGGCCTTGATCGAACAGCTTCCGACACTAGAAAAAGTAGTGGTTGTCTCTTATGAGGGAAACTATGAAACCGATTTAAACCCATTGGGCGATCTTGCGACCTCTTATCAAGAATTTACCGAACAGTTTAACGCCCAAGACATTGAGTTTGAGCCATTGGAGTTTAACCACCCGCTTTTCATCATGTTTTCAAGTGGAACAACGGGCATTCCAAAATGTATCGTTCATGGTCATGGCGGGGTCACATTGCAACATATGAAAGAACATAAATTGCAAAGTGATGTGAAAGCTGGCGATGCTGTTTTTTATTTCACAACCACTGGCTGGATGATGTGGAATTGGCTTATATCGGGCTTGATGGCAGAAGCCACATTGATGCTCTATGATGGCTCTCCTTTTTATCCAAGTGGCAATGTTCTTTGGAATTATGCACAAGATCACAAATTTAAGCTTTTCGGGACATCGGCAAAGTTTATTGATGCTTTGAAGAAATTTGATTTAAAGCCTGCAAAAACACATGATTTATCATCTATAAGAACCCTTTGTTCAACGGGATCCCCATTAGTCCCAGAGAGCTTTGACTATATCTATAAAGATATTAAATCGGATTTACATGTTGCTTCTATCTCTGGTGGAACGGACATTGTCTCATGTTTCGTGCTTGGCAATCCATTATCGCCTGTTTATCGCGGCGAGATCCAAAATGCTGGCCTTGGTATGGCTGTTGAGGTTTGGGATGATGAAGATGGCACCGATTTAGAATGCGGACAAGGCGAGCTTGTTTGCGTAAAACCGTTTCCATCGATGCCTGTTTTCTTCTGGAATGATGAGGATGGGACACGATACCATAGTGCTTATTTTGATCGCTTTGATAATATTTGGTGTCATGGCGACTGGGTTGAGAGAACCGCTAACGATGGGATCATCATTCATGGGCGATCTGATGCAACCTTAAACCCTGGCGGTGTGCGTATTGGAACAGCCGAAATCTACCGCCAAGTTGAACAGCTGGATGAAGTGATGGAATCAATCGCTGTTGGGCAAAATTGGGATAATGATGTGCGTGTCGTTTTATTTGTTATCTTAAAAGATGGCGTTACTCTAGATGATGCTTTGATAAAAAAGATCAGAACACAAGTTCGCACAGGGGCAAGCCCACGCCATATGCCCGCAAAAGTTCTACAAGTAACAGATATCCCGAGAACAAAAAGCGGTAAAATTACTGAATTGGCCGTTAAAAAAGTTATTCATGGTCAAGAGGTCAAAAATACTGGAAGTCTCGCTAATCCAGAAGCGTTAGAGCAGTTTAAAGATAGAGAAGATCTGACAACAGATTAAATATAAGACAAGAAAAAAGCGCTATTAATAAGCGCTTTTTTTTTAAAACTTAATAAATGGATTTAACAGTTTGCCCCACCAGCTGGTCAATTCAATACCATGTGTGTTGGAAGCCAAACAATAACAAACATCCGTACCATAAGCAGTGGGCTGGTGAGGATGATAATCCATAATTACAGCTAAATCGCCTTGTCTATAAATATCAGACTCATCCTCAAAAGCACCGTTTAAAACGAGCGTTAATTCAGGCCCTCCATGCGCATGCATTGGGGCGCCCTTGCCCGGTTCAATCATCATGAGCCTAGCCTTACTATGGGCACACTCTACCCCGAGCTCATATTGGTAAACACCATTAACAAGCTTCTTCCAAGGTAGGTTTTCTATCTCATCTTCCAAATATGGTTGAAGTGATTTGGGGCAATTCTTCAATGATTGCTTTTTGTGATCTGTATTTATATCTGGCTGTTCATCAAGCTTAGAAAGAACGCCCTCTAAACATGACGGGTTTAAAGCTGCTTGTGAACAATCCTCATCTTCCATCAATGAGCCGCCAATCAAAAGGAGGTCATCAACAATTGAGCGTGCTTTAGCATTCAGGTCAACATGGGTTTCAATAACCAAGTGATCTGAAAAATTTAGATTACCCGCAACAAAATCAATAAAATAATTATCTGGGGCTATATATGTTTTATGGTCTTCTTGTCTCATAGCTATTATTAAATTTATAAAATTTCATCATTAATTAAGCCTCGCAATTTGTTCATTGCAAGTCTTATCCTAGATTTTACGGTTCCAAGAGGCAATTGGATCTCTTTTGCGATCTCAGAATGGCTTTTATTTTCAAAAAAAGATTTTTTAATCAGTAAACTTTGCTCTTTTGGGAGTTCTTTAAAGGCTTCTTTTAAAAGCAAGCGTTGTTGCTTTTGTTCAACAAAATCAACGGCATCGGCACTTTCATCTTCTTCATCAAGATAACTTAAAAGCTGTTCATCTTCTTGATAAGAAACCCGCGAATGTTTTCGAATAAAATCAATTCTTCTATTTCGGGCAATTGTGAAAATCCACGTACTGGCAGCAGCCTTACTTGAATCATATTGTTGAGCTTTACGCCATAACGTCAAAAAGACATCTTGTGTAATTTCTTCTGCCAAGCTTGCATCAATTTTATTATTCATTAAGAATGATTTCACGCGCGGGGCAAAATATTCAAAAATTAGAATAAAGGATTTTCGATCCTTATACTGTCCAACTCTTTCCAAGTGGGAATCAAAATCATCCTTCGCGATATCTGATGATTGTTTTTCTAATTTTTTACTCATACCCTGCATTAAGGATGATTTTCGCCCAAAAAACAAGTTTTGTTTATTCTAATAAGCTATTTTAAAACATAGAAATACCATTTTTGAGAGTTATATTCATTGAGTTGAAGAATTTAATATAAATCTCTTTGATTCCTCACTATCTTTTCAGTATGATTCATATTAAATTGGTAATGAAAAATTTAAATAAATTAAAAAAGAAAGATTTCTTGGATATGTATTCAATGAATAAAAAGTTTTTTAAAAAACTATTCTCAAAAACTTCAATTGCAATCACAGCAACCCTATTAGCGGGTTTATTTTTCGTCAATGCTGCACAAGCATCAGAACCAAAACTGATCAGTAAGCACAATGACTGGAGTGCTTTTACCTTCATGGAAAATGGACAAAAAGTTTGCTTCATGGCATCACAGCCAGAAAGTGCGAAAGGAAACTACACAAAGCGTGGCGAAATTTTTGCCCTTATCACACACCGCCCAGGCGATAACAGCTTTGACGTTGTTAGCTTTGTTGCAGGCTATACTTATAAGAAAAATAGCGATGTCAATGTTACAGTTGGCAATAAAAAATTCACATTGTTCACGCAAGCTGATACAGCGTGGACATCTGATAACGCAACTGATAAAGCGCTTACAAATGCGATTAAGAATGGTAACTCTATGGTTGTAAAAGGAAGCTCGACAAGAGGGACTTTGACAACAGATACTTATTCTCTATCGGGAAGTACTGCTGCTTATCAGGCGATTACAAACGCTTGTAAGTAAGTATTTAAAACACAATTTATTAAAAGCGAGGCCTTGGTTTTCAAGGCCTTCTTTTTATCTATAAAAGCCGATTTTATAGGAAATAACTGGACTTTTCTTTATTTTCCGTATATAAGGAATGTCAACAATTTAAAAGAAGCATAAAATGACAGATACAAACACCAAAAGAACCAATAATCTTAAGAGCATTGAAAAACATGCGAAGGTCTTTGCTGCCCCCTCTTCAACATTTGAGGGCAAGCAAAACGTAATCGGTTTAGATTTAGAAGAGCTGTCAAACTTTATCCAAGAATTACAACAACCCAAATTCCGCTCAAAACAAATTTATAACTGGCTTTATAAAAAAGGTGTTACGTCTTTTGATGATATGAAGAACCTGCCAGCAAAGCTGATCGAGCAACTAGGTGAAGTTGCCTTTATTGAGCGCCCATCATTAATCGATCATCAAAAATCAACCGACGGCACACAAAAATGGTTATGGCGTATGATTGATGGTCAAGAGATTGAGACTGTTTTTATTCCTGAGAAAAACAGAGGCACCTTATGTGTGTCGTCTCAAGTTGGCTGTACCTTGTCTTGTAAATTTTGTCATACAGGCACACAAAAACTTGTCCGCAATTTAGGTGCGCGTGAAATTGTTTTACAAGTCATGGCAACCCTTGATGCTTTAGATGAATGGCCATTAGAAGATGGCAAACAAAAGCGCTTAACCAATATTGTTTTCATGGGCATGGGTGAGCCACTTTATAACTATGATAATGTTATCAAAGCGATCAAAATGATGATTGACGAAAATGGCATGAATTTTTCTCGTCGTAAAATTACTGTCTCAACAAGTGGCGTTGTTCCAATGATTGAAAAACTGGGACAAGAGGTTACAACTGGCTTGGCGATTTCGCTACATGCCGTGACAGATGAGCTTCGTGATGAAATTGTACCGCTAAATAAACAATTCCCCTTAAATGACCTTCTTGAGGCATGTAAAAACTATCCCAATGTTCATGAAATGCGCAAAATCACTTTTGAATATGTGATGTTAAAAGATGTGAATGATAGTGATGATGATGCAAGAGCGCTTGTTAAGCTTTTAAAAGATGTTCCTGCAAAAATTAACCTCATTCCATTTAATCCATGGCCTGGAACAATCTATGAAACCTCAAGTGCTGGCCGTATTGCGAAATTTGGTAAAATCTTGGAAAGAGCTGGCTTTGAAACGCCTGTAAGACGTGCCAGAGGACAAGATATTTTAGCCGCTTGTGGTCAGCTAAAATCTGAGAGTGAGCGCACAAAAAAATCAGCTTAAAGAATTATTTTTTTAGGTTTGATACGCATAAATTATCAACGCAAGAATTAATATAATCATTGTAATCCAAATCCGCTGGCATTGGTTTACAATGAACCATCTTTGCAAACTCTTCATAACAAATCTGGATAACATCACTATAGGATTTATTGGCGGATTTTGGAAAACCGCAAGGTCCAATCACTTGAACACAGTCACTATCTGTTTCACATTTAAAGCCATCATGATGGGCTTTTTCACACGTCATAGCAAAGCTGTAGCTTGATGAAATCATTATAAATACGATGGCGATAAAAAATACTCTTAACATGATTATCCCTAACTGTGTCTTTTAATAAAATCATGATCCAAAATAAATTGAAAAATTTGTTCTGCTAAAATTTCATGCCCTTTTGTATTCGGGTGCAAGCCATCAAAAAGAAGATGTTTATAGTCATCACGTTTAATCCAAGGTTTGTAGAATGATAGAAATGGAACGCCCAATTGTGCACAAACATTCTCAATAATATTTTCAAAAGTTTGAACACGCTCATTGGTAAAAACCATTGTTTCATCCCATGGTAATGGGGCTACCAAGTCTTCATCAACGGGCAGAATGCCAGTAAATGCCAAATGAGTTGAAATCTGTTGCGCCTTAGAAATAAGAGTTCTGATCTTTTCTTCAAATTCTTGTTCTTCAACAACCTTACTTTTATTTAAAGACATATCAGGTGCAACATCATTAATGCCAATTGAGATTAAAAACTCACGCTCTTCTTTTACATTCTCAAGATCAAATCGCCTTGGTAATTCATCATCCAAACGATCAATCAAATCTTGCACTGTGTTGCCAGACACACCAAGATTATAGGGAAAACAATAAAATGAGTTTTGCTTATCATGATAAGCTTTAGCAGTTAGCGCCATTACTTTAGAACAAATTCGATTTGCCCAGCCGCCCTGCTCATCCCAAGCCCCAGCCGTTACCGAATCCCCAAGAAAGATAAGCTTGCCCATGTTTTAAACTTTAGCTTTTCTTGGCAATTGCATCGTAAAGACTGTTCCTTGCCCCTCTTCACTTTCAACGATAATGTCGCCGCCATGAAGTTCAACGATAGATCTCGCAAGAGATAAACCAATGCCGATACCACGCTTGCGATTAGCAGTTTGTGCGCGCATAAAGGGCTTGAAAATAGTATCCATTTTTTCTTGTGAAATCCCCTTACCAGTATCACGAACCGAGACTTCGATCATCTCTTCTTGCTTTTTATCCTTTACCAATACCTCAACAATACCGCCTTCTGGGGTAAAGTTAATCGCATTTTGGACAAGATTATAAAGCACTTGGCGAAGGCGTCTCTGATCAGCCTTCATTGAGCCAATCGCTTTTGGTACTTTAAACTGAATATTTTGGCGGTTTTTACCACTCCACTCTTTAACCAAATCTTGCACTGAGCGGACAAGATCAATGACCGAGAACTCTTCGACATCAAGCGTGAAATAACCAGCCTCAATACTTGATAAATCAAGAATATCATCAATAAGCTGAACCAATGTTCCACCAGCCTCAACCATGCCTTCGACATATTCGCGCTGTTTATCATTAAGGTCACCGAAATATTCTTTTTCTAATACATCCGCAAAACCAATCATCGCATTAAGCGGTGTTCGAAGCTGATAAGAGACATTGGCCAAGAAGCCAGCTTTAAGCTGATCGGCTTCTTCTAAGGCTGCGTTTTTCTCAATCAACGCATTTTCAACCATAACCGTATCGGTTACATCCAGATATGAAACCAAAAGCGCGCCATCGGGAAGCGGTGTTAAGGTATAATCAAGGATACTGCCATCCGCCCTTGCAAAACGGCCAGACTTCGCTTTTCTCTCCAAACAAGTCGAGATCAGTTTTGCCCGAACATTGTCCCATTCTTCATCACGGAAATAGGGCTTTGCTAAATCTACAATATCGGTGATATGCGGATCGGGCTTTAATTCTTCCTCATCAAACTTCCAGATTTTCTTATAGGCTTTGTTAAATAGTTTTAAGCGACCATCAGCACCGAACACAGAGACACCTTCGGCCAAATTATTAATCGTCTCATTTTGTACCGCGATTAGCGTGTTATAAGAGGATTCTAATTCCAAACGACTGGTCACATCTTCGTGCGTAACCATGATCCCGCCTGCTGGGTGGGGAACGATTACGGTTCTTAGAACACGGCCATCTGGCAAATACATCATCTCTTCATGGGTTTCAATCAGGTCGGTAAAATGCGCGCGCCATTTTTCAACATATTCACGATAATTGCTTTGCTCTGGCAATTTTCGTTGCTCACGAAGCTTATCCAAAACCTCTGCAACAGACGGATTATCATATAGCCACTTTTCTTGGAACTGCCATAACACGCGATAAGCACTGTTAAAGAAGTTCAAATTCATATCAGGGCCAAAGACGACAACGGGTAGGTTTAATTGCTCTAACACTTCTGTATTGGCTTGTGTGACCTTTTCCAAATCTTCAATAGCTTGGTTCAAATCACTTAAATCACGCATATACCCTAAATTTTTAGACGTGCCTGATAAAGGGCGCTCAGTAATCTCAACATAACGGCGCTCGCCATTGGTAATAATATGGTCGCGCTCGGTTTGGGCTTTTTGCAATTGGATTGATTTTTGTGCCAAGGTTCTGGCTTGTGTTTTGTTTAATAACTCTAATTGCTTATCAATTACTTTTGGTGGGCTAAGCTCAAAAAGCTCCGCATAGGCCTTATTACACCAAACCAAATCCCCACCCTCATCACGAAGCCATACAGGGAATGGTACTTGATCAAAGGTTGTCTCATATAAATTCTCGGTTTTCTTTAAGCGCTCAACCTCTTCAATCCTAGCTGTGCGCTCATTAATCTGGGGTGTTTTATCCTCAATCCATAGCATTGAGATATGATTACCACTGCCTAATTTTGATCGTGTACCAACAATTTGAAAACAGCGTGTACCAGCACGCTCGTAAGCCTCGGACTTAAAACTCTCGCCTGTTTTTTGTAAGGTTTCAAAATAGCCAGAGATTTTTTTCCTCTCTGCCGCAGAAAAACAATCAAGCAATTGATCAAATCGTCTAATTTCATCAACATTCATCATGCCTTCTAAGCCTGGAGAAATAATCTGAACACCATTTGTCCCCCAGCCACAATATTCATAAGGGATTGTGTTCATAAAACTTTTATAGCGCTCATTCTCATAAATAAGCCTATCAATTTCATGTTTGCTGGATTGCCAGATTTTTAATGCTTGAACCAATGGATTGTCTTCTTTGCTTCGTTAGAATTAACTAGTCCTATCTTAAATGAACCGTGGGCATAAGTTCAAACGAATTTTATTTGACATAATTTATTTACTGATGTATTATTGCGGAAAATAAAATAAAAGAGGAAATTTAAATATGCGTTTTTTAAAAAGCAAAGAAGAGTTACCGACAGATGGCACATATGAAGGGACAGAAGATTTTGATATAGATAGTTCAAACTGCTTTGGCATGGGCTATAGATTTATCTCTGCACCAAACCAAAGCCCTATGAATTATGATTCAGAAGAATTAAAAAATAAGGCTATTAGACAAAGCTTATCTGTAGTTGCTTTGGGCTTTTTAACAGTTGCGTCTTTACCTGTAGTTCTACCTTTGAGTCCTGTCTTTGCAGCGCTTGGCGTATTACAGTTTACAGGTGCTCAGAAAACAGCTGCTAAGCGTGTAGATTTAATTAAAACGGAGTTCGAAGCTCGTAACAAAGAAGCTTTTCAAGCATTTGTAACAGACATCGAAGCTAAATTTAAAACATATAGCAAATCTGAAATTAGGGACTTTAAATCTCGTGAGGAAGATTTGACAAAATTACGTAATAAAGAATTGGATGAGTTAGAAGAATACTGGCCACCTAAAGAAATGTTGGGAGTGCCACGTGGTAACTCTACTTTGGATGTCTATTATGATTATAAAGACGGAGCAGTAAGCCCGAAGCCATTTCATAAATTGCAAAAATTTGACAAAAAGGATTTCCTCCTAAAACCTTGGCGTTAGAAAAAAGCGATATCAGTACAAACATATTCAATTATTAAAGGAAACAAACAATGGATTTACAAATTTTAAAAACATCAACGACTTTAGATAATGAAACTCTTGATGAGCAATATTTTTTAACACCTTCTGAATTTGATGCATCAGAACATGGCAACGAAAAATTAAGAAAAGAAGGTATGATCAAAAGCGGATTAGCGCTGGCCTTTACAATAGGAATGTTTGTCCCCTCTCCGATTCAATTTCTTTGCTCAATAGGCACTGGAATAATGGCCGCTGAAGCCTTAGAGACTGCTATTAAACGAAAGAAACTAGTGAAAACTGCGTTTGAACGACAAGGTAAAAAAGAAATCGCGGCTATAGAGAGCGCAATTGATGCCGCTGTTGAAGAGCACAAAGATAGCCCAGTAATAGAAGGTGGTTTCAATGAACTAGAATTTTACAGTGAATTAAAATCAGCCGCAGCGAACAATAAAGTCCAAGTAGCAGAATTTAATCCCCATAGACATAAATCATCAGCCGTTGGATATTTGTTTAAGCCATGGTCTAAATAATAGAGATTTAAAAAAAGCCCTCAAAAATATGAGGGCTTTTTCTTTCAATATCTAATCAAAAATTAGTAACGATACTCATCCTTTTTGAATGGGCCTTCTTCTTCGATACCTAAATACTCGGCTTGTTCTTTTGAAAGTTTTGTTAAGGTCGCACCCAATTTATCCAAATGTAGACGCGCTACTTTCTCATCCAAATGCTTTGGTAAAACATAAACCTTATTCTCATAATTCTCATGATTTTTCCAAATCTCAATTTGAGCCAAGGTCTGGTTTGTAAAGGACGCACTCATCACAAAACTTGGGTGACCAGTACCACAACCAAGGTTAACCAAACGTCCTTTTGCTAGGACGATTAATCTTTTACCATCTGGGAAAACAACCTCATCAACTTGAGGTTTTACTTCTTCCCATGCCATGTTGCTAAGTGCATCAATTTGGATCTCATTATCAAAGTGACCAATATTACAAACAATCGCACGATCTTTCATCTCGCGCATATGGTCTAATGTGATGACATCTTTGTTCCCTGTTGCAGTTACAAAAATATCAGCTATTGGTGCGGCTTGCTCTGTTGTCACAACTTCATAACCTTCCATAGCGGCTTGAAGGGCACAAATCGGATCAATTTCAGTGACCATAACGCGAGCGCCTTGAGAGCGAAGAGATTCAGCAGACCCCTTCCCAACATCACCAAAACCACAAACAAGTGCAATCTTACCAGCCATCATCACGTCAGTTGCACGCTTAATACCGTCAACCAAACTTTCACGACAGCCATATAAATTATCAAATTTAGATTTTGTAACGGAATCATTAACATTAATCGCAGGAACTTTTAATGTGCCCGCTTTTTCCATTTCATAAAGGCGCATAACACCAGTTGTTGTTTCTTCAGAAAGACCTTTTACGTCCTTGATCAGCTCAGGGTAGTTTTCATGCATACGAACCGTTAAATCACCACCATCATCCAAAATCATATTTGGTGTCCAGCCATTCGGGCCTTGAATCGTTTTATCAATCGCCCACCAAAACTCATCCTCATCCATGCCTTTCCATGCAAATACAGGAACTCCAGCTTGTGCCATAGCAGCAGCCGCTTGGTCTTGTGTTGAGAAAATATTACATGATGACCAGCGAACTTCTGCGCCTAAATCGATTAATGTCTCAATTAAAACGGCTGTTTGAATTGTCATGTGAAGACAACCAGCAATACGAGCACCCTTTAATGGTGCTTTGCCTTTATATTCTTCACGAAGTGCCATTAAGCCTGGCATCTCTGTTTCAGCGATTGCAATTTCCTTGCGCCCCCAGTCAGCGAGCGAAATATCTTTTACTTTATAATCTTGTTCGAGTTCCATAGCTTGAGCTTGTCCCATAGTCTTTTATTGTCCTTATAAACAGTGTTTTCATATTAATATTATTATAGATGGCTGTAATAATATTATTTTCAAGAACAAAATGGCTTTTTTTGCTCGCAATTTCAAGAAAAATGATCTAACCTTTTTCGTAATACATAATAATTAGGTAAAAAAGAGAGAGGCGCATGACGAACGCATTGGTAAAAATCGAGAATAACAGTAATCCTGAATCAAGCTATAGCTATAGAATAGCCTCAAAATTCGCTGGTTTTGAAATTCTCGAAGACAACTTTGGAAAAGTTCGCACCGTTGCACAAGTGACTCCACCTAAACATCTTACAACCGCAAAAGACAATGCTGCTTTTATAAAAAGCTCTGCGGTTATTCGTTTTATTGAGACTTATGTTGACACTCTTAATGAGACCGATGAATCGGGTCTGAACGCCCGTATTCAATATATGAATCACGAGCCTGAGGTTGCACAAGCCTTGATCCAAAATGGTGTCGATCGCCAAGCTGATTATGAATATGATGTTGCCAATCTTGATGAGCCAAATTTCCCAGAGGAAAATCAACAAGCTTACAAAGACTTATTTAATCAAGTTCAAGAAATGTGGGGCTATTCAACGGCTGAATATTCTACTACTGCGGGATCAAGAATTCGTCTCATCGTTCAAAAGAAAGCATCTGATACGATTGAAAACCCTTTGGTCGATTTTTATTTTTTGACTGATAATAAGCCAAAACCAAGCCGCCCTTACGATTTAAGTTTAAGTAAAGCCATTCACTGTATGGGGCATTCATTAAAAAGATATTGTGCCCAAGAAACATATCTTTTAGCTGA
>PBIV01000044.1 GCA_002720935.1 Rickettsiales bacterium
CCGATAATGGCATTAAGCGGGGTTCTAAGCTCGTGTGACATATTGGCTAAGAAGGCTGATTTTGCTTTGTTGGCGGTCTCCGCATCGACTTTTGCATCACGAAGTACGCGCTCTAAATCTTTTTGTTTTGAGATATCAAGCACTGTTGCGATTTTAAAACGTCGCTTACTCGTTAATTCTAAAAAGGCGGTGGTTACGAAGACATCAACTTGATCGCCATTAGGGCGCTTGATTTTAATCTCACTGATCTGACGGCGCTCATCTTCGCTTTCATTATCTTCATTAGTAAAAGTTTCATAATCTTGTCGCGTAACAAGACGTTTGAACTTTTCCCCGATTAAATCGGTACGGTTCCAGCCGAATTTTTCAACAAAGATATCATTAACACGGACAATTCTATGGTGGCGGTCAAGAACCACAATTCCCACCGAAGAGGTATCAAAGATAGACGTTAACATTGAGACCGCGTCATCGCGCTCTTTTCGAAGCTGAATATTTTGGGGTAAATTCATGCGCCCAATAATATCAATGCGGGTTACTTCATTTTTTTCATTGAATAACGGATTAAAGATGAAGGCCTGAATTTCTGGATTTCCGATTAAATCGGCAATTGATTGAATGGTTAGGGTTTTACCAGCGCGAACGGCCGTTCTTAGCGCTTGTGAGAAGAAGATACCCAAATCGCCATCAAAAATTTCTTTTGGGCTTTTATTGATAATCTTACTTTGTTCGGTTTCAAAATATTCACAGGCAGCCTTATTAATTGCCTCTACAGTAAAATCGCCGTTCTCTTCCACGCATGCAACCATGCGAGGTACGGGAGAATTTAAAAATATTTCTTCATATATGCTCAAACTGTAAGCTTCCTTATGACTTGTATAAGCGCAATACCCTACACCTTATCATGGTATGAAATTTTAAAAAAATGATTAATTTTTCAAAGAGATTTGTAAAAAGCGTGAGGGGCGCGTAATTATTTGCAAACCCACTCTTTTTCAAGCGCATCAAGGGTGTCATCCTTAATCGCTTGTCTAATCTCACTCATAAGGCGAACCATGGTTTCAATATTGTGAAGGGTTAGGATTTGCATGCCCAGCATTTCTTTTGCTTTGAAAAGATGGTGGATATAGGCACATGAAAAACTTGATGCCACATTGTTCGCAGTTGGATCAATTGGCTCGTCTAAGTCTTTAAAACGTGCATTTTTAATGTTGATTTTACCGCCCGGTGCGCCTTTTACCAAGGCACTTCCGTGACGTGCAAGACGGGTGGGCGAGACACAATCAAAGGTATCAATGCCTTTTTTCACATTCATGAAAATATCATCAAAGTCGCCAATGCCCAATAAATGGACTGGACGGTGGGGGTGGATATGGGGCATGCACCATTCAACAAGCTCATAAAACTCATCTTGGTCTTTGCCCATGGAGCCACCAATCGCGGTCGCAAAGAAATCGCGGTCTCTTGTGTATTGAGAGCTTTCGATGCGCAAATCTTCATAAACACCACCTTGAACAACACCGTAAACGGCTTGTTTTCCATCGTGATGTGCAAAAAACTCATTTAATGATCTGTCGCCCCATCTGGCACTTAACGCCATAGAGCGGGCTGTATAGTCTTTATCAACATGGTAGGGTGAGAACTCATCAAATTGGACGATTAAATCAGCGCCAAGCTTTCTTTGAACCTCAATTGATTTCTCGGGGCTCAGCATAAATTTCTCGCCATTGATATATGAGCGGAAGGCAGCTCCTTCTTCAGTAATTTTTAAAAGTGTTTTATTGCTATTTGCGTGTGCTCTATTGCCTTTGATTTCTTCGGCAACTGAACCATGCCCCATGGCAAAAACTTGATAGCCACCACTATCGGTTAACATTGGGCCATCCCAGCCCATGAATTTGTGCAAGCCACCCATTTTTTCAATAATATCAGCACCAGGTTGGAGCATTAAGTGATAGGTGTTGGCAAGCACGATCTGTGCGCCTGCATCTTTAACTTGTGATGGAAGGGCGGCCTTAACACTGGCTTTTGTGCCACAAAAAATGAAATTAGGGGTCTCAACAACGCCGTGGGGTGTTTTTAAGTGCCCAAGACGCGCTCTCGAGCTTGATGAGCGATGTGTGATATCAAAGGCAAAATTGGGATAAGAAGGAGATGTATAAGAAAAGGGGGCTGTTCCTGTATCGGTCAACCCCTCTTTAAAATTCTCATTATTGTTTTTATTATCGGCCAAATTGAACTCTTTCTTTAAAAAACATAAGTGTTTTTGTTGAAAGTTATTATAGGCTTGAAGGCCCTCTTAATATTAAGCAGCTTGTTGGCGAGCAACAGCTTCTTCAATAACCTTTTTATATGGGCGAAGTTCATCAGTAAGCTTTGTTTTAGCAGTTTTCATCACATATTGATCAATACCACCATTGTGCTCAACTGTACGAAGACCATGCATAGAAACACGAAGTTTAATCGCGCGGCCTAACGCTTCACTGTATAAAGAAACATCTTGTAGGTTTGGTAAAAAACGGCGACGCGTCTTGTTGTTCGCGTGTGAAACATTGTTTCCGCTCATTGGACCTTTACCTAAAATTGCACATCTTTTTGTCATTGCTCTAATCCTTTAAAACACTAAACTGCAGGACACACCTGCTTTTAATCGATAAAATAAACTCTACGAATTCGGGAAAATAGGCAATTATTTCTTTTCTGTCAAGCCTTTTATTCATTATCCGTCCAAAAACAAAAATATGGGCTAAGAAGTCCTGTTTTATTTGACATAAGTATAAAAATTTGTTATCTTCGTTGCTTGTAACAATATAAAGGATTTTAAATATGAAAGAAGTTTTTTTTCTAGTAAGTGTCGCCGCAGCAGCTATTGCCCTTACGTGTTTAACAGTGCCAGCAAATGAAGAGCGTGCCACCGATTATCTTGATGAGAGGGGTTACACTGATATTGACACAGAGATAGCGATTACAGGCTTTTGTGCAAAAGGTAATACAATTGTAAAATATGAGGCAACGAATGCTGATGGACAAAGAGAAGAAGGTAAGCTTTGTGCAGGCATTTGGGTCACTAGATCATTGGGAAGTCAGAAAGTTATAGGCTAGAGATAAAATATAAAGGAGACATTTTATGTCACAAAATAAAACATTAAAAAATATTGCGAGTGCTTTAATTTTGGGTGGTCCAATTGTTTTTACAGGTATGATGCTGAATTATACTTTTGATAGTGCAAATGAGCGTTCACAAGATTTACTAGAGGAAATGGGGTATGAGGATATTTTCGTTTTTGATGGCACTTATGACGATTTACCAAGGTGCTTTCCAGCGCCCGCAGTTGCATTTACGGCCACCGATACTGAGGGCAATGAAGTTGAAGGCGCTGTTTGTGCAAGCACAAAAACAACACCTCGTTCTGTTACAATTACAAATTAAATAAGCCTTAATGACAATTAATGTGCACAATTTTGGCAAAGAATGATGGTTTATCACTCTTTGGTGCATTGTCATCAAACAAATTTGTGTCTTCAACTACCAAAATTTTCTGGTTATCGCCAATTGTATCTTCAAAATCTTCTGACCAGTTGTTTAAAATTACAGAATTGGTCTGATTGTACTGAAAAGAGCATTGATGGTTTTTATCATCAATGATAAGTAAAGGATCTACACAAACCTCATGATCAAAATCTTCAATCATAAAAATCACATTTCCATTTTCATTTCTCAAAAAACCATATTTCTCTGTTTCAAAAGGCATAATACTAAATTAACAAAATTAACCCAAAGCAGTCGTTAGTGCCGAAGGAGAGGCTTGTTCCTTCTTTCTTTTAGCGGTTATTTGCGCACTTGGTTGTGTCTGATCAGGCGCGTTGCCTGTAAATTCAGAGATATTAGGATCTTTTTTGCCTTTATCTTGAATTTTATCAACAATTTTTGAAAGGGCATTGTATGAGTGATTGTAAGTGCCTTGCGATATGCCTGCTGTTGCTAAAAGTGATATAGAGCCGCCGGCAGGGATTGAGAGTAAAAATGTAAATGGCGCTGCAACTAAACTGCATCCTAATCCCACTGCTGCCGTAACTGTTCCTGTTACGCTTGCGGCAACTCTTGCGGTTGTTTCAATTATAGGGCGGTCCGCAGATCGCTCTCTCATGTAGCCATGAGATCTGGTAAAACTCCCGCTTAATCCTTCTTTTGGATAAGTTTCTCTAACGTAAGCACAATGAAGGTCATACTCTTCTCTTTTGTCGTCCCCGAAGTATTTTTCAATAAGAGGGCCTCCATAATCACACGTATTGTTCGTATATCTCGTTGTAACTTTTAGATGCCCATCATTAACAAGACTTTGAATCATGTCTTTATATTTGACACGCTGGCCGTCTTTGAAGGCATAGTTTTGAAGAACGTCCCTTGCTTCTTTATATTCTTGAATTTTCTTTTCGCTAATTAACATCATATCCCCTTTTAAATATCCCTTTTTAGTGTTATGTAAATTTTATTGGTTTGGGATTAAAATAGGGTTAACAAAAAAGACTTTACAAAAACATCTAATCACGTTAATAAAACGTACTAAGTTAGTACGGTATTGCTTTTGTGCCTTGGAAACACTAGGTTATTAATATGATTAAGATGAATAAATTAACAGATTATGCGGTTATTTTGCTCTCTCATATGGAGGGATCAAGTAAGGATCGCTTGTTAACTGTTTCTGATTTATCAGAAGAGACAGGACTTGGGCAAGCAACAATTTCAAAAATTCTAAAAATTCTTGGTAAAACAGACATTGTTAATTCGGTTCGCGGTATTAATGGTGGATACTATATCGGGCGCCCTCTAAATGACATTTCTGTGGCTGATATGATTGAGACAATGGATGGGCCTTTGGCGATGACGGCTTGCGTTGAAAGCCATGGGGGTGAATGTTGTTCATCTGAGACAAATTGTACAATCAAAGGCGGCTGGGATGCGCTTAATGGAGAGATGATTGAATTATTACGTGGCTTCCCAATCTCAAAAATCGTGGAACAAGCACAATCAAATTATAAAATAGAACAAAATTTAAAAACTGCGACAGGTTAAACAATATGAATAAGAGTATAGAAGCAGAAACAATTGAAGAAGTTGAAAAATTAGGCGCCTATAAATATGGCTTTTCAACGGATATTGAAACGGATAAAGCGCCAAAAGGCCTAAATGAGGATGTTATCCGTTTCATTTCCATGAAGAAGAATGAGCCTGAATGGATGTTGGAGTGGCGCTTAAAAGCTTTTGAAACATGGAAAACAATGGTGGAACCCGATTGGGCGAAATTGAATATTCCTGAGATTGATTATCAAGATGCGTATTATTACGCAGCGCCTAAAAAACAAGATGGCCCCAAAACGCTTGATGATGTTGATCCTGCCTTGTTGGAAACATACGATAAGCTTGGTATTCCCTTGCATGAGCAAGAAATTTTGGCAGGGGTGCAAGAACGCCGTGTTGCGGTGGATGCGGTCTTTGATTCAGTGTCCGTTGCGACAACATTTAAGGCTGAATTAGAAAAAGCAGGCGTTATTTTCTGCCCCATATCAGAAGCTATTCAAAAATACCCTGACTTGGTAAAGAAATATATGGCATCAGTTGTACCCGTGGCGGACAATTATTTTGCTTGTTTAAATTGCGCAGTCTTTACCGATGGCTCATTTGTTTATATCCCCGAAGGTGTTCACTGCCCGATGGAGCTTTCCACATATTTTAGAATTAATGAACAAAATACAGGTCAGTTTGAGCGGACACTTATTATTGCGGAAAAAGGCTCATATGTTTCATATCTAGAGGGCTGTACAGCACCTCAACGTGATGAAAATCAATTACACGCGGCTGTCGTAGAGCTGGTTGCGATGGATGATGCAGAGATCAAATACTCCACTGTTCAAAACTGGTATCCTGGCGATGAAAACGGTAAAGGCGGGATTTATAACTTTGTGACTAAGCGTGGCGCTTGCCGTGGGGCAAGGTCTAAAATCTCTTGGACACAAGTTGAGACAGGCTCTGCGATTACATGGAAATATCCATCTTGTATTTTACAAGGCGATCATTCTGTGGGGGAATTTTATTCAGTTGCGATTACGAACAATCATCAGCAAGCCGATACGGGTACAAAAATGATACATATTGGTAAAGGCACAACCTCACGCATTATCTCTAAAGGGATTTCGGCAGGGGTGTCTGATAACACTTATCGTGGCTTGGTTCGTATTTTACCAAAGGCCGAAGGGGCGAGAAACTTTACCCAGTGTGATAGCTTACTAATTGGCCAGACATGTGGTGCACACACAGTGCCCTACATTGAAAATAGATGCTCTTCAGCCGTTGTTGAACATGAAGCAACCACTTCTAAAATCAGTGATGATCAACTGTTCTATTGCCGCCAAAGAGGGCTTGATGAAGAAGAGGCAATGGGCTTAATCGTTAATGGTTTCTGCCGTGAGGTTATGCAGCATTTACCAATGGAATTTGCCGTTGAGGCACAAAAATTAATTGAGATCTCGTTAGAGGGCTCGGTCGGATAAGTTATAGTTCGGATAAAATAAAATTAAGGAAACAAAACAAATGTTAGAAATTAAGAATTTAAGCGTAGAAGTTGAAGGAAAGCAGATTTTAAACGGTCTTGACCTGACAATTCCAAAAGGCGAAGTTCATGCAATCATGGGCCCGAACGGGGCTGGTAAATCGACACTATCTTATGTGATTGCAGGGCGTGATGGTTATGAAGTCACAGGCGGAGAAATCTGGCTTGATGGCGTAAATATCACTGAAATGGAACCAGAAGAGCGTGCGGCTCAAGGTTTATTCTTAGCCTTTCAATATCCATTAGAGATTGCAGGCGTGCCAACAAACACGTTTTTAAAAACAAGCGTGAATGCAGTTCGTAAATTACGTGGCCTTGAAGAATTAAAGCCGATTGAGTTTTTAAAGCTTGTTAAGGATAAAGCTGGTCAGCTTAATATGGGGCAAGACATGTTAAAGCGTGGGCTTAATGTTGGCTTTTCTGGTGGTGAGAAAAAACGCAACGAAGTTTTACAAATGCTGATGTTAGAGCCAAGCATGGCGGTCTTGGATGAAACCGATAGTGGTTTGGATATTGATGCGATGAAAGTTGTTGCACAAGGTGTTAACACGCTTCGTGATGCAAACCGATCAATGTTGGTTATCACGCATTATCAACGCTTACTTGACTATATCGTGCCTGATAAGGTTCATGTTTTGGCAAAAGGTAAAATTCAACGCACTGGTGGAAAAGAGCTCGCATTAGAGCTAGAAGAGAAGGGCTATGGAGATTTTGAAAATGCAGCCTGATACAAGTTTTGATGCTGTTTATAAGGCCCAAAGCCATAAATCAGATGTGAAAGAAAGTTCTTTTGCACGGTTTAAATCGCTTGGGTTGCCCAATAGAAGACTTGAGGCATGGAAATATACATCTTTTGAAAAGGTTAGCGGATTAGAGCTTACAAAGGCTTCTAATCAGAATTTTGATGAAACACTTTATTCATCAAAGCCTGTCTTTGAAGACACACACAAGCTTTATTTCTTAAATGGTGCTTTGGTTCATGCCGATGAAACAATGGCTGAATATCTATCAGAAGAAGAGCTTTTAAATGAAGGTGGCGAGAGAAATGCCCTTGTTGCCCTAAATGGTGCATTTGTTGATAAGCGCTATAGCTTTGATATCCCAGAAAATGTGAAATTAGAGCAAACAATAGAGATTTTTCATTTAACGCTTGATGGTTATATCGCTGCAACAGATATGATCTTCCAAATTGGGGCTGGCGCTGATGTTACAGTGTTAGAGCATTATGAGGCACAAGATAAATCTTTTACAAATAACCGCAGTTCAATTGTGGTTGAGAGCAATGCAAACTTTAATCATCATGTTGTTCAAATTAATGATGAGCAGGCTTATCACTATAACTTTGTAACGTTAAGTGTTCATGAAAGCTCAAGCTATAATTCATTTGTTTTGAATAAGGGTGCTAAGCTTTCAAGGCGTGAAGTAATCTCACATTGTAACGGTGAGCATATGGATGTTTCAATTTCTGGGGTCAATTTGGTTGATGGCGATCGTTTAACAGATATAACGCTGGAGACATTGCACAATGTACCAAATGGCCGCTCAAGACAACATTTCAAAACCGTTTTAAAAGGCAGTGCAACAGGCGTATTCCAGGGGAAGATCTTTGTTGAGCGCGATGCCCAGCAAACAGATGGCTATCAGATGAATAATGCTCTTTTATTATCTGATAAGGCACAGATGAATTCAAAACCACAATTAGAGATTTATGCTGATGATGTGAAATGCTCGCACGGTGCAACGACAGGTCAAATGGATGAGGCGGCTCTATTTTACTTGCGCTCAAGAGGGCTTAATAAATTGCAAGCACAACAGCTTTTGATCCATGCGTTCATTGGTGAGGCAATCGCGGATATTCAGGACGAGACAATTGAAAGCTATGTCAGGGGGTTAAGCTCTGACTGGTTTAAGGAGTAAAGGTGTAAGGTCATAACATGAGCGTAACAGCCGTAACAACAAATCATAACATTCTAAATAAAAATGATACAGGCGATCATTTTGATGTTGATGCTGTTCGTCACGATTTTCCTGCATTGGGCCGTGAAATGAATGATAAAGAGTTGGTGTATCTTGATACAGCAGCTAGTGCGCTCAAATCAAAAGCGGTCATTCAGGCTATGACGCAATTGATGGAAGGACCATATTCAAATATTCATCGTGGACTTTATGAAATGAGCCAGACAACGACCTTGCTTTACGAGGGGGCTCGTTCAAAAGTTGCTAATTTTATCAATGCCAATAGTGAAAACGAGATTGTTTTTACAAGAAATGGGACAGAAGCGATTAATCTGTTGGCTCGAACTTGGGGCTTGCAAAACCTTCAAGAAGGCGACCGCATTATCTTAACCGAACTAGAACATCACGCGAATATTGTGCCTTGGCATATGCTTCGTGAAGAGTTGGGTATTATTTTAGAATTTGCAAAAATCGATGAGCTTGGCAATTTTGATTTAGAGGACTTTAAGGCCAAATTAGAGCTACCGAATGTAAAGCTTGCAAGCTTTGCCCATATCTCAAATGCGCTTGGTACAGTGTTGCCAGTAAAAGAAATGGTGTCTTTGGCCAAATCAAAAGGCATCACAACCATTATTGATGGCTGTCAGGGTATTATGCATGGAAGCGTTGATGTGCAAGATTTGGGCTGTGATTTTTATATCTTCTCAAGCCATAAACTTTATGGGCCAAGCGGAATTGGTGTTCTTTATGGACGTTATGAGATGTTAAATGCACTTCCCCCGTATCAAGGCGGCGGCGATATGATCGAAACCGTTGATTATGATAAAATTACTTATGCCGAGGCACCGGCACGCTTTGAGGCTGGAACACCCGCAATTATAGAAGCGGTTGGACTTGGGGCATCTATTGATTATCTAAGCTCTTTAGGTATGGATAATATAGAAGCGCATGAGGAAGAGATTTATAGCCATTTATTAGATGAGATGTCTAAAATTGATCGTGTGAAATTAATTTCACAAGCATCAAGCAGGAAAAGCGTTGTATCGTTTTTAATTAATGGCGCGCATCCAAGTGATGTGGCAACTTTACTTGATAAACAAGGTGTTGCAGTGCGTGTTGGGCATCATTGTGCAGAGCCATTGATGAAACGTTTAGGTTTAGAAAATGGTACTATTCGCGCATCAGTTGGTATATATACATCAAAGCAAGATATAACGCGTTTCATAGAAGCGCTTAATAAGACGATAAGGTTTTTATAAAAATGGGTTTGGCAATGAAACAAATAGTCAGTGAAGAAATGCTAAAAGAAGCGATGGGCGATGATTATGATATGGAGATGCATCCACCGATGTTGGAAGCTCCGCTCAATCATCCTCTATGGGTGCCGATTGCGAATGCTCTGCAGGATGTCTATGACCCTGAAATCCCTGTTAATATCTATGAGCTAGGCTTGATTTATAAGGTTTCTATTAGAGAAGATAATGAAACCGATGTTGTTATGACGCTAACCGCTCCAAATTGCCCCGTTGCAGGGGAGATGCCAGGAATGGTTGAACGTGCTGTTTTAAGTGTTGATGGTATTGAAAAAGTCAATGTTGAGCTTACCTTTGACCCGCCATGGGAGCCAGGTGCGATGGCCGAGACAGCCAAGCTACAGTTGAATATGTTCTAATCTGATATAAATTGTTTAAGAGATATGTTATAATAAGATATATCATGATTTCGGTGCTGATGGGAGGTGCCAAATGGGAAGTACAATTAAAAGACCAAGAGTTTTATCGCTGACACAAGCGGCAGCAGATCGCATTCAAGAACTTCTTGAGGCAAGTGATAAGCCTGTAACGGGTTTACGTGTAGGGATAAAAAATACGGGCTGTTCAGGTATGAGTTATTCAATGGACTATGCCCAAGAGCCAGAACCACATGACGAGGTTGTTGAGGATAAAGGTGTTAAACTTTATATTGAGGCCAAATCAATCATGTTTTTAATCGGAACAGAGCTAGACTTTGTCACCGATCAATTTGGCTCACATTTTTCTTTCATAAATCCAAATGAAGCTGGCCGTTGCGGTTGTGGCGAGAGTTTCCACGTTTAAGACGTGTAGTCCGTTATCTACCAGACGATTTCCACATAATCCCAAATCTTTATAATTTACATAATTGTTGACTTTTTTAGCCATATCTAGTATAAATATTTGAAAAATTATTTATAAAGATGGAGTTTTTCATGGCTAAAACAAAGAAAAAAATGTCTAAAAATACACTTGCGGGTTTGTTCGGCGTTGCTTTGACAACTGTTTGTGTGGCTGGCGCAACAGCATGGCACTGGAAGCAAGGGAAAGCCATTGACGAGGATTTTCGTGCCTTGATCTCCATTGCAAAAAACAGTGATGATGTCGTGGCTGCTGTAGCAGCCGAGGGGTATGAGCTACAAAAGATTACTGAACAAGATGTGATTGATTTTAGTGAAAATGAGAATGAAGCAAGTGTTGCCGAAGTTTTAACGGTTCGTAATATTCTGACAGGCGAAGAGCTTGGCGATGTTGTTAATACCCGAGAAGAAGGTAATTTAGCGCAAGCAACATTATTCTCGCCAGAATTTCATGAAGCTTTCGAGCAATACCCATCGCAGCTAACAAGGTTTATTTTTGATCGAAATACGGCACAACCACTAATCTTTAGTCATTGTGAATCCGTTGGTTTAAATCAGGCAAGTGCTTGTGATCATTATCGAATAAATAAAATTTAAAATATAATCAAAAAAAGCCCCAGAAACTTTGTTGGGGCTTTTTCTTTACATGATTATTTTCATGCCAATATTTGGCAACCCATCTTTATTCAGTCTAGAGAAGTAAGCCGTATCACGTGGTTTTTTTGTGATGACATCAATCTCGCTTGCTCTTAAAACGCCATCTTTTTCAAAGCCTAAGCGTTCTGCAACAGCAATAGAGCGCGTGTTTTTTGTGTCTGCTCGAACAATCACAGACTTAGCCTTAAAGAAATCAAAGGCAAAGCGAGTTAAGGCATTGGTTGACTCGCTAACATAACCTTTGCCTACAGCGTTACTGCGAAGCCAGTAGCCGATCTCAAAACGTCCAATATCCCAGTTTTTGGGGTGTATGCCTGTTGATGCTAAAAAACGCCCTGTATCTTTTTCAAAGGTAAAGAAAAGAAAGTCTTCGCGAAGGCTAAGCTTTGATAGAGAGCGTCTTAAAAACTCTTTTGCGCTATCAAGGGTGAAATCTTCATCACTATGCGCCCAAGGAAACCATGGGGCTAGTTCAGCCTTGCTTTCAATCTTAGCCTCCATAATGGCTTCTGCGTCGCTTTCAACAGGGTTTCTGATGATAAGACGGTCTGTTTCAATATGTTTTGGTAATTCTAATCGTATTCTGTTTTCCATTTTTAAAATATCCTTTAATAGCAGGTAATAGCAGGCATTAAAAAAGCCGCCTCAGTGGGCGGCTTTTTATAAAATTCTTTATAGTGTAAGCTTATTTACCACCGAAAATAGTGAGTTTGCGAGACTGGTTCTTGCGAACGCCATAATCTTTTTGGTTGCCATTAGTGGCACCAAGATATGATTCCAAAGATCTTTGTGAATCGTAATTACCTGTAATTTGAGTTTTCTGTGCGAAAGCCTGTTCGAAATTTAATACAGTCATCGTTTGTTCCCTCTATTTTTTAATATAATCTTAATTTAGTAAGAATTATTCTCAAAATCAAGATAAATATTTATTTCTTATAATGTAGATTATGTTACATGATTATGGAATTTGAAGTCAAGCATAAAATGTTAATTTATTATTAAATATTATAATAGCTATCTGTTCCGTAATCTTCTGTTAAATCAAAGTCAAATACACCAAGTCCAAAGAGCATTTGATGGTCAATCAATGTTAAGCCACCATTTGGGAGAATCGCGATTTTTGCCTCTACCAATGTTCCTTCAAAATAGCACGGCGTTGTAACCAAAAAACATTCTGGGTTTAATTCGTAATCAACGCGAAGGCCATCATAGCGCTTTAAAATCTTTTCTTTTGTCTCAATGGTTGCCGCATCAAGATGCGGTGATGTCTGTGGATCTAGGATCAATTCAATATCGCCCTCATCACTCTCAACACGAGTAAAGAAGAAGTCGAGATATTCAAGAACATTTCTTTTTGAAAGCTGAATAGGGTCTTTTAAGTTTGCGTAGTAAATTGGATCTGGTGTTTTATCCAAATAATAAAAAATTGTTCCATCGCCTAAAAACTCTATTGATAGGCTTGGCATTGTCGCATAAGTCGTAAAACGATAAAGTTTAAAATGATTGTAGAAGGGTAATCTGGTTACATTAATTTCAACGGAACTGTCATTTTTAAAAAGTTCATCAAATGCTGGCGACTGGATGTTCGCCATAACAGCGTCACCTTCTTCTTTATTCAGTCGTTTCCAGTCAAAATCCATTAAAATGCCAAATATCAATATGTAAATTTATTATTCGTTATTATACAAGAATAATAACGCTCACTCAAGAAAATGCCATGATTCTTTGTGGCTTTTGGTCAAAAAGCTTAAGCTGCTGAAGTCTCAGGATATTCCTGCGCACGTTTTATGATAGCCTGCTCAACTTCTTGTGCTGCATCAATTAAGATTTGCACATTGGTTGGCTCTTCATAGACTTTCGTGCTTAACGTACGCCTCCAAGCCTTCGCCCCAGCACAATTTTGATAAAGCCCTAACATATGGCGGGCGATGTCTTTGAGTTGAGCTCTACCTTCATCAATCTCTTTTTGGGCATAGATCGCCATTTCTTCGACAATTTGAAGTTTTGTTTTTATCACTTTGTTTTTAAAGAGTTGTTCTTCTACATCTTTTAAAAGCCAAGGATTGCTGTAGGCTTCACGCCCCACCATAACACCGTCACATTGTTTAATATGCTCTTGCATTTCATCAATTGTTTTAATACCGCCATTGATGATGATCTCTAACTCTGGGAAATCTTGTTTAAGTTTATAAACACGATCATAGTGAAGAGGTGGGATATCGCGGTTTTCTTTTGGGCTTAAGCCTTTTAACCATGCTTTTCTGGCGTGAATTGTAAAACTTTCACACCCACCCTTTGCTGCTTGTTCTATAAACTCGACAAGGAATTCATAGCTGTCTTGATTATCAATTCCTATTCTTGTTTTAACAGTGATCTCTTTATCAGTTTCTTGGCGCATTGCAGAAACACATTCCTTGATTAAATTGGGTTCAGCCATAAGGCACGCCCCAAAAGCCCCTTTTTGAACGCGCTCACTAGGGCATCCGCAATTGATATTAATCTCATCATAGTTCCACTGTCCGCCTAATTTAGCTGCCATTGCCATTTCTTGTGGCTCGCTTCCCCCTAATTGTAGGGCAACAGGGGGCTCATAATCATCATTATAATCAAGATGAAACGCCGCATCGCCGTGCTTTAAGGCACCAGATGTAATCATAACAGTATAAAGCAAAGATGACGGGCTAATCAGTCGATGAAAATATCGACAATGACGATCTGTCCATGCCATCATTGGGGCAACTGAGAAAAGGCGATTGATTTTTGTTTTATTTGTCATTAACTTAAAATTATTAGTTATTCGAATTTAACTCAAAAAATATAGCGGTAATATGTTAAAAGAAACTTCTAACGAATTTTCAAAGATTTTTCTAGTCTTTTTTCTGGTCTTTGGCTTGTTTATAACAGTTTTTGTCAATAAAGCCAACGCTGTCGCAGTTGTAGACAATTATGTTTCTTTAATCTCTAACGAGGTTAATATGCGCACTGGGCCTGGCTATCGCTACCCAATTGAATGGATTTATCAAAGAGAGGGCCTGCCAGTTGAAATCATTGACCGCTTTGAGCACTGGAGACAGATTAGAGATATCGAAGGCACAACGGGCTGGGTTCATAAAACACTTTTATCAAGTAAGAAAACCGTGATCGTTACACAAGACATGTCACAATTATTTGAAACCTCAGGCACAAAAGCAAAAGCCATTGCGCTAATTGAAAAAGGCACAATCGGTAATTTAGATCGTTGCCGTATTTATCGCTGTTATGTTTCTTTTGGAGAATATGAAGGTTGGGTCGGGCGCACAGCTCTATGGGGAATTGAATAATAAATCCCGTCTAATGGGTTAGAAACCACGCCCAGCTTTTAAAAGTTGTTCACTGTTAATCTTAGGGCTCTTGCTTCCGCCATCACCCATTTTATCAGCAAACATACCTTTTTCATCAAAGGCTATTTTTTCAATATCATCAAAATCAGGTAAATTTCCGCGCTCTAACTCTCTTGCAATCAGGGTAAAGAAACGCAAACTTTTATTACCCCAATCAAAGATAGCGCTATCAACCTTATCTTTTTGGTTAACGATCGCTTTTTTAATTGAGAAATCGCCTTGGCTTTGTTTCTCAGCCTTGATGTAGCAGGTCTGAACGACACGTGGCATGTTGGCGGTCGGGTTATCGTAGGTAACAATCACTTGTGCTTCGACAACTTCAATCTCTTCATTAAAGCCATCAACGCGAACTTCTGCCGCACAGCTAGCGCCAAGATCTTCATTAAAAACAGACCATTGCTCCATGTCATAGAAGCCTAGACTTCTATAAACATATAATTTTGCAAAGAGTTCTCCTAAGTGTAGGCGCATAATTTCAAATCTCCATCTTAAATACTATGACCTATAAATCTTTATTTTTCAATAATGAAGAAAAGAATATGCAAAAGATAAATAGGTAATTAATAGAATAATTTTTAAAAACACTTGAAATATTATGTGAATTACGGTGGGTTGTCATATAAAAGTGATGATAATAATGTAGATAATGATGACGTTCTAGACAATCAAAATAAATTGGCTGTTTTTATCTCTGATAGCCGAGAAAGTTGTGGTCTTGCAAATGACTTGCTTGGAAGTGCAAATATGTCTGGTGCTTCAAAATTTAAATTTCAGCTCGTTTAGTATTGTTAATTTAAAAATCCCGAAAAATATAACATAATAATTGTTGACACATTATGTAAAATATATTATTATTTGCACTATAAAGTTTAAAAATATGTAAGGAATATAATATGTCGAATGAGATTAAAA
>PBIV01000045.1 GCA_002720935.1 Rickettsiales bacterium
TAAGCGTTCAGAAGCTACATTGTCTTTCGAAAATTGTTTGTCTTTTTTGCGGTTGCGCTTGTTCTGAGCTTTTACTTTACCATGGAATTGTCTTGAAGCATCATGTCCATTTTTTTCGCTGGTACTTAAATCAACAGCTTTTTTCGCCAAAAATAGCGATGGGAGCAAGATAGGAACGCCAATTACAGGCGTTACGGTTATAGATGTTATTAAACCCGCTAATGTTCCGCAAAAACCGAATGCCGCTGATAAAGTAGACAAAAACTCACTGGTCGCAGCATCTAAATGTTTTGCATCATATTGATCATTTTGTCTTTTTTCTAATAATTCTTTTTCAATGGTCTCAAGATCAACAGATTTGCCCTTATAGTCAGGGTGATTATGATCGAAATATTGATTAATTGTATTTTGTCTAGAATTAATTTTATTTAAAAATGAAATTGTTTCTTTACTAGAGGCTTCTAATTCAGGGTCTTTTAACCCATAAAAAACGAGGTCCAACACATCTTGCCTCGATAGTTTTTGCACATCTTCTTCTAATGTATTTTTAGTATATCTATCAAGCTGACCAATAAACCAATCAACATTGTTTAAGTTGAATGAAACACTTAAATTAGAGCCGTTTCTTTCTAATAATTTTTGAATTGCAAAAATTGTAACTTGGTCTGTATCAAGTAAAAACTCATCATTCGATAATTCAGTGTCGTCTAAAATTTCTTTAGGCATAAAAAAACTCCTTGCATTATTTTGCCATAATTTAAGAGGGGTTGTAAAATATGTCAAGTAAATTATGGTATTAAAAACCTAAAGGAGTTTAGCGCCGTTATTAACGCCTTCTTTATCGAGGGTAGCAAGGATAACGTCCTGATTTTCATCATAAAATCCCGTGACAAGAACTTCGGACTTAAAGCCCGCAACGCGCATAGGCTCAAAATTGGTAACGCATAAAACACGCTTCCCGATGAGGTCTTCTGGTTTATAATGAATTGTGATTTGAGCAGAAGATTGTTTAATACCCAGCTCGTCACCTAAATCAACCCATAATTTATAGGCAGGTTTTTTGGCTTTTTCATTGGGTTCTGCACGAATAATTGTGCCCAGTCTTAAATCGACTAGTTTGAACTCATCGAAGCTGATGGTTGTTCTATCAGACATGGACGGCATTCCGCGATCATTTGTTCAATGATATCTTCAATTAATTTTAAATCTTCTGGTCTTGAAAGAGAGTGATCGCCATCCTCAACAAAAGTAACTCTTGGGCTTGTTTTTGTTAATTTTGAAGCAATTCTATTGGCTTTTTCAAAAGGAACAGCAGGGTCTTGTTTACCTTGTAGAAGGTGGACAGGGCATGTAAGCTCAATATCCTTATCAAGAAGGCAATTCGTTTCGCCATCATGAATCAAATCTTGTGTAAAGATATAAGGCTCAGGAAAACCGCTTGGCTGTTCAAAATAACCCTTGGTTTTAAGCTGTTCTTTTTGTTCTTCACTCATACTCTCTGAAGTAATCTCGCGCGTGAAATCAGGGGCAGCAGCGATGCCGATTACACCAGCCACTTTTTCTGGGCGTTCTAGAGCTGCGAGTAAGGCAAGCCAGCCACCCATCGATGACCCAATGATAATATGTTTGCGGGTAGGGTCGGCGACAGTATCTAAAATATGGAGAACATCATCTTTCCATTTAGAAATAGTTGCTTGCATCCAATCGCCACCGCTCATGCCATGTGCCATACAGTCCATACGGATATTGGCGAGGCCACGACGGATTGCAAAGCTTTCTAAATGAAACGCTTTACTGCCTTCTTTATTGGATTTTAAGCCATGTAAAAAGATCAAACCTGGGCGATTATCATTTTCTGCATCAACTTTATTAAATGCTAATTCGTAGCCAAGGGGGCTTAGAACTCTTTTAGTCATAGAAGTTTATTCCTCTTTATTATTATTTTAAATGCCTATACCATTATTAATTTTTATTTTAAAACATCAAATCCATGGTCTCTATCAAACACATCAAGAGCTTTGACTAAATAAGGTCTTAATTCTCTTGAATGATGGCCTGCATCGCCGACGATCTTTAAAAATGCTTTTGGCCATTGTTGTTTAACCAGCCAAGCTTGCTTTGGCGGACAGATCATATCATAACGACCTTGAGCAATATAGCATGATAAATGCTTTATTTGAGCAATATTGTCAAGAATTTGATTTTTTTTAATAAAACAATTATTTGCTAAATAATGCATTTCAATAAGACCCGCTGCAAGCTCAGCTTGTTTTACACGTTCTGGCGCAAGAACATCTTTTGATAGATTGTCCTTTTCAGCAGGGAATAGTGAAAAGTCATTGGTTACAAGCCTTGTTTCCCAGTCAACAATGGCTTTAGCCGTTTCAGATTGAGGGTTTTTGAGTTTTGAATTGAGGGTTTTTTGTGCAACTGTTTTGCCCTCTTCTTTTGAAAGGGCATCTTCAACCTTTTGGTAATCCTCTGGGAAGAATAAAGAAGCGCCATTTTTTTCTAAATACCAATCTGTCCATTCTTGATCGCCTAAATACACACCATACAATATTAACCCTAAAACAGATTTTGGATTATGTTGTGCGTAAAGTAACGCTAATGTTGATCCCCATGAACCGCCCATAAAAATGGCTTTCTTGATTTCCAAATGGGCAAGCAATTTATCAATATCTTTTAAGAGATATTTTGTCTCATTTTTTTCCAAAGATCCAAGCGGTGTTGATAAACCACAACCTCTTTGGTGAAACAGGATTGTTCTGTATTTTTGTGGGTTACCGTAGCGCCTATGTCCCGCAGAAGACCAATAGCCAGGACCACCATGAAAGATAACCAGAGGAATACCGTAAGGATTACCCGATTGCTCGTAATAGAGTGTATGACCATCGCCCACCTCTAGCATTCCTGTGTCATAGGCTTCAATCGGCGGGTATAGCGCATTTTCTAAAGTATACATTAGCGGATTTTTTCTTTATGATATTTTAAAAGATAGTTATTATTATAAAATTATAAGACTAAATATATCTTAACAAAATAAATAAAAAACGCGAGTTAAAAGCAGTGGGAATGAGTTTTGTCATTATACGATAAAATTGGAAGACATCTCCATAATATTGGGAGTTCATATTACATCATTAAAGATTTTCATCGAGGGTATAAAGCCCTTCGGGATGTAAAAAATTGTGTGACTTTTTTTGGCTCGGCTCGATTTAAGCCTGATAATCGCTATTATGAGCAAACTTATGAGATTGCCTATTTGCTTGGTAAACATGGCTACACGATTATGACAGGCGGTGGGCCCGGTACGATGGAAGCAGCAAATAGAGGGGCAAAAGATGCAGGGGCCTTATCAATTGGTTGTAATATTAAACTGCCCGAAGAACAAGCCCCCAACCCCTATGTTGATATTCAATTAGAGTTTGAGTATTTCTTTACTCGAAAATATATGCTGACCCGATATTCACATTCATTTGTGTTGATGCCTGGTGGGTTTGGAACAATGGATGAGATTTTTGAGACTGCAACATTAATCCGCACCAAGAAAATTGATCCTATGCCCTTAATCTTGGTCGGCTCTGACTATTGGAATTTTTTAAAGCCGTTTATTGAAGACACAATGCTTAAGCATAAAACCATTAATCAAAGTGATGTTGATTATTTTTATCTAACCGATCGGTCAAAAGATGTGCTTGATTTCATTGATGAACATGTAAATTTAAACAATCTAAGAGATAAAGTCTTACAAAGATAAATCTTATCGTTTATAGTGTTTTGATTGCTTTTTTATCATTAAATGGGTAAGACATTTTTATGAGTGAACATTATCATAACAATCAAGATGCTTCTCACGAAGAGTATCAATATCGTTTTCCAGAGGTTTTTGCCTCTAAAAAGCCTGTTGTCATGCAAATTATACCTGAGCTTGGTGCTGGCGGTGCAGAGCAGGGATGCATTGATGTATCTAATGCGATCATTGCGGCTGGTGGGCGTTCTATCATTGTCTCTAACGGTGGAATGCGTGTTTATGAAGCAATGAAAAAGGGTGCTGAACATATTACATTGCCTGTTCATTCTAAGAATCCTCTTACAATGTGGCGTAATGCCCAACGTTTAAAAAATATCATTTATAAAGAGCGCGTTAATATCGTGCATGCCAGAAGCCGTGCGCCTGCGTGGAGTGCTTATAAGGCATGTAAAGAGACCAACACACCTTTTGTAACTACATGTCATGCAGCCTATAAATTTGAAGGCAAATTAAAACGCAAATATAACTCTGTTATGGCGAGTGGAGATCGTGTTATCTCGATCTCTGGCTTTATTACTGATTATCTAAAAGATAGCTATAACATCTCTGATGATAAGATCAGGCTTGCTTATCGTGGGCTTCCAATGGAGAAATATAAGCCAAATGCCGTGACAAAAGAACGCTTAATCACTTTGGCAAAAGAGTGGCGCTTACCT
This sequence comes from Rickettsiales bacterium, assembly GCA_002720935.1. Taxonomy (GTDB): domain Bacteria; phylum Pseudomonadota; class Alphaproteobacteria; order Micavibrionales. The sequence continues at coordinate 4,471 of PBIV01000045.1, forward strand.
GATGGGGCGCTGGTTGTAATGATGCCAGCAAGGCTGACCCGCATTAAAGGCCATCACTTTTTAATTGATGCAATTGCAAAGCTAAAACGAAAAGATGTTGTTTGTGTTTTCTTGGGCTCGGATCAGGGGCGCAAAGCGTATCGCCATGAATTAGAAGATACAATCAAAGAAAAAGGTCTTGAGGGCAGAGTTCGTATTGTTCCACATTGTAACGATATGCCAACAGCCTATATGTTAGCAAGCGTGACGGTTTGTGCGAGTATTGTTCCAGAAGGTTTTGGCCGTGTTCCTGTTGAATCACAAGCCATGGGAAGGCCAACAATTGCCACCAATCACGGTGGTGCAGCTGAGACAATTGTGCCTGATTTTACGGGCTGGCTGGTTGAGCCGGGTAATGTCGATGAAATGGCCAATGCCATTAATGAGGCGCTTAATTTGACCAATGAAGAGCGTGAGAATTTGGCCTATGCCTCGATGATGCATGTTGCCCAATATTTCAGTGTTGAGGCCATGTGTGCCAATGTTTTAGAAACCTATTCAGAATTACTATAAATGGAATATTCACAAAAAATCTTAGTGGTAAAGTTAAGCGCTTTTGGCGATTTTATGATCTCGATGGGGTGTTTTAAATCCATCCGTAAACGTCATGAGAACGCTAAAATCACACTTCTTACAACAAAGCCTTTTGAAGGGTTGGCGCTTAAAACAGGGTACTTTGATGAGATTATTTTGGACACTAAGCCACGTAAATATAATGTCTTTGGCCTTAAATCTTTAAGGGATAAAATCCGCTCAAACTCATTTGATATGGTTTATGACTTACAAATGAATGGCCGCAGTAGCTATTATCATCGCCTGATTTGGGATGTGCCATTTTTGAAAAAGGGGACAGGCGCTCCAAAATGGGCAGGGATCGACAAAAAGGCAGAGTTTTTCACGGCTGATAAGCGTTATATTCAACCTGCTATGCATGCAATTACTCGGAATGAGGATGTTTTAAAAGTGGCTGGCTTTGAAGATGAGGAAATTTTAAAGCCAGACTTATCATGGATGAAGGGCGATTTATCAGCATTCAAATTACCAAAAGAATTTGCCCTGATTATTGCTGGTTGTGCCCCGCAAAATCCAGAGAAAAGATGGGCAAAAGAAAAATTTGCTTCAATCTGTAAAACCTTAGCAGATGGCAAGGTAACGCCCGTTCTGATCGGTCGTGGCGCTGAAAAAGAGATTAATGATTATATCGAAGCACAAGAGCCAAGGGTTATCAATTTAACAGATAAGACAAGCTTTGATGATCTGGCCGAATTGGGACGTAAGGCCTCGCTGGCGATTGGTAATGATACAGGGCCAACCCATGTTGTCTCAATGGCAGGCGCACCGACAATTGTATTGTTTAATTTAAAATCTTCTGATCCTGAACGCTCCGCACCTGTTGGCGAGAAGGTTCACGTATTAAAAGCCGTTGATGTTAATATGATTGAACCAGAAGATGTCATAGAAGCCTTTAGTGAGATCAATGTCTAAAACAAGTTTAAAAACTGAACTCCCCAAAGTTGATAAATTTGTCGATTGCAAGGGGTTTTTATGCCCGATCCCGACATTGCGCGCCCGTAAATATCTGGCTGAAATTGAAACAGGCGAGGTTTTATGTCTTGAAGCTACGGACAAAAAATCCATCCTTGATATGCCAAAATTCTGCGAAGAGCAGGGGCATAACTACCTACTTTGCCAGCAAATTGGCGACGTCATTATGCATTTTATTAAGAAGGCTTAAGCGCCAAATTTAAGGGCGTTTTTGAATTTACTGTTCCTTATCTGCTCATTTGCAGCCTGCATGCTCGGTATAATCATGCGATCGATATAGTTTAAAGCAAGTTTTTTACTGCCCTTAATATCGCTCTCTGCAGCTTTCTTCGTAGCATTCTCAATGTCGGTCAAGCGCTCTTTTTTCTGTGTTGCTAGCGCATCTGCTTTCTTTGTATCAGATTTTCTATTAAAGAAATTTGCGATATCATCGCCTAGATGGTGTGTTGCTGGACCTGCAATTAAGCCCGCCGCTATAACAGGTAGAACAAAGGGTGCTGTTAATAAAGATGTGCCGGCTAATGAGAAACCAGTAAAGAATGAAACAGCAAATATGCCCATTGCGATAAGCTTTGTGCGCTTCATAGCCTTAGAATTAGCGCGGTCTCTTCTGATTGATTCAAGGAAATCATTTCGAAGGCTGTCTTTATCGACATTCTGCTCTTCGGCACGTTCCGCCATTTCAAAGAAATCTTGCATGGTATTGACAAGTTGGCAAGCTTGCTCTGTTTGAACGATTAAATCCAAGGCCATATTTTGGACTTCTTCATTTTGTGAGCTTAGCCCTGACTTTAAAAACTCTAGAAAATCAACGCCGTTAATTGTGTAATCCTCATTAAACTCTTCACCAATTTCAGAATACACATCTTGGATCGATAGGTTTAAGAGTTTTAGAAACTCATCAAAATTTCCACCTGTTAAATCTTGACTATAAACGTCTAAAATAAAGCCTTTATTTTGATAGTCACTTTTAATCTCAAGAACTCGTTCATCAATTTCTTTGAAAAGAGTGTTTATTTTTTTATCATTATCAAACCAGATTTGAGCATCGGTTCTTGTATCAACTGTTTTTGGCATTTTTATATCTCTTTTCTCTCATTAAAATCTTAAATCAACTTTTGAAAATTCACGGATTGGCGCAATTGGCTTAGTCTTCTCATCTGGTAAAATACCCGCCAGCTCAATAACATGATGATTTACCATTGATGTTGCAAAACGCTCGCTTAACTCTGTTGATGTTTTTGATAAAATCTCTAAAGATTGCTTTGTTTCTTCGGTTTGTTTTTGTTCATCTGCGATATAGTTTTGCGCTTTTTTACGCGCTTTTTTAAGATCAGATCCTTTAGATATTTTGTGTGTAATGCTTGGTATAAAAAGAGATGAAAACATTGTAACACAGCCTGCAGCTACTATAGCTAGTCCAATGGCGGGCAATGTTGATGTTAAAACTAATCCAACAATTGATAGAGCTGTGCCACCAAAGACGGCCCCCATTCTTATAGAATATTGATCTTCCCAACGATTAGATCGAATGTCTCTTAATTCTTTTTGTATTAGCTCTTCTAAATCAAATTCTTGTTTTTTAAGATTTTCAATCTCAACTTTGAAATAATTGGCTCTTTTGGCTTTATCTTCGATCTCTTTAAGCGAAGAAATAAGGCGTAAAGTACATGTTTTTGACATTAGGTCTGTGGTTAAACCATTATAAAGAAGTTCTGTTACATCTTGTTCACTAACCTCATGAACCTCGCCCATATGAGCGAAATCTTTTGAGATAACATTGATGAAATCAGTTAATTGAGAAATATTGTCTTCAGAGACATTAAAATTGCTAATGTATCTATATTTTTCCGAGCGGAACTCACTTGTATTCGGTTTTGAAATTTGTGTTAATCGGTCAATAACCTCATTAATGCTATCGATAGTAATATCTTCGGTCTGTGTCAGCATTTCTTTAGGCATGATTTATCCCTCTCTCATAGAATAAAATTTTTAGCAATAAAGTGATTTAACACAATGTTTAAATTATGTCAATAAGTGCTTTTTATAAAAATAAGTGCTTTAGAGAGATTTATTTTTGGGTTTTGTAGGGCTGTTTTTTATAATTTGATCTGAAATCCAATAGGGGAGAATTGAAATAAACCAAGAGGCAAAACGCATGATTGTTGGAAAGGCGATCATTGCCTTCTTTTTATCTAAGCCTTTTGCGATAATTTTTGCGGCTTTATGGTCTTCCATTAAAAAGGGCATTTTGAAATCATTGGCATCCGTTATCTCGCTTTTAACAAAGCCAGGGCAAATGCAAGCGATATGAATATTTTTATCTGAATATGCTGTGCGCCAGCTTTCAGCTAAACTTTTAACAGCTGCTTTACTAGCCCCATAAGCGGCCGCCCCAGGAAAGCCATGATAGCCAGCCATTGAGCTGACCAGCCCAATTGTGCCAAAGCCTTGTCTTTCCATTTCTTCTAAGGCTGGCATAGATGTATATAAAACACCATTTACATTGATGTTGATGATTGCCTCTGCCTGATCCAAAGGCTCAATTGTTTGATCACCAGAACCACCAGAGATACCCGCATTTGCAATAACAAGATCAATCGGCGTGGTTTTAAAACAAGATTTAATCCAATCTTGGGTGCTGTTTTTATTTTTAATATCAAGTCGTTGCACATGAATTCTGGCGTTATATTTTATAAGCTCGTTTTTTAAATCTTCTAATTTTTCAATACGTCTTGCACATAAGAAAATCTCGCACTTTTCTTGTAAATGGCTTGCGTAATATTTAGCCAAAGCCTTTCCGATACCGCTTGATGCGCCTGTGATGATTATTCTTTTCATGATGTTTTAAATTTTCTGTTTCAAAATAAAATCAAATTGTTAGTTTCTACTATAAACGGCTTTTTTATATTTTTCATTTGAGAAATTGCCATTGTTCGCTAAGATAAGCCTCACTTAAAAATTTGGCTTATTAATTCATTGGAAAAAAAGATCATGGATTTTAAATCTCTTAAAAGACGCGGATTTATGCTTGTATTATCATCTCCATCTGGGGCTGGGAAAACAACGATAACAAGGGAAGTGTTGAAAAGAGATCGTAAAATATCCTTGTCTGTCTCTGCTACGACAAGAGAGCAAAGGCCAGGCGAGGAAGATGGTGTGCATTATCATTTTAAAAGCCAAGAAGAATTTAAAAAAATGCGAGAGAATGATGAGTTATTAGAGGCGGCGAATGTCTTTGGTAACTGGTATGGAACGCCTAAAAAAGCGGTAACTGAAGCGCTTGAAAAAGGCGGCGATGTCATGTTCGATATTGATTGGCAGGGCTCTCAACAGTTAAAAGAAAATGCGATTGATGATGTCATCACAATTTTTATTCTACCGCCATCACGCTCAGAACTTGAAAACCGTCTTCGATCAAGGGCGCAAGACACAGACCGTGTTATTGAAGACCGCATGCAAAAAGCCAATAGCGAGATTTCACACTATACCGAATATGATTTCATTGTGATTAATGAAGATTTGGAGACAAGTGTCGATAAAGTTATGAGCATTATTAAATCAGAGCGTTTAAAGCGTCGCCGTTTGACAGGTTTGAATGCTTTTGTTCGCGATTTAATGAACCAAGCCAACTAAAGTGAAAAATTAGTAATCTTTCAAAACTTGGGCTTTTCTTCTGTTCCAATCGCGGTCTTTAATCGCTTGGCGCTTATCATGTTGTTTTTTACCTTTTGCAATCCCAAGGGCAACCTTGACCAAACCACGAGAGTTGAAATACATACGTGTTGCAATCAGCGTGTAGCCTTTTTGTTGTTTTAAACCAATTAAGCGCTTAATTTCACGCTTATGCAGTAGAAGTTTCCTTGCTCTGGTTGGTTCATGTTGTAAATGCTCGCCAGCTTGTTTGTATTCAGGGATATGGGCGTTGAAGAGGAAGATTTCTTCGCCTTTGAAATCGGCATGCGCTTCCTTGATCGATCCGCCATTAATACGAAGCGATTTTACTTCTGTGCCTTTTAATTCAATTCCAGTTTCAATTGTCTCTTCGATAAAATAGTCAAAATACCCTTTTTTATTTTGAGCAATTAAACCATCAGAATTTTTATTCTTTTTCTTAGCCATTTGACTTTATTTCGTTTAGACTTACGTTCATTCAAAGTTATATATAATTAGTAAGGTTATTTAGTGCGGAAAACAATCTTTTTCAAGATTTTAAACCTATGGGCAGTTTTTTTGATTCTGCTGTTGGGGGTGTTTTCACTGCCCAATCCATCTTTTTCAAATCCTTTATCCACTTCAGAAATTGTAAAACCAGATTTTAAACCAGGCACAAGCCCGTTTCGGATTTATTTAAATTCTGTTGCGACCGACCCTGTTGGTTCAATTGATTGGGAGCGTGTTAAATCCCGCATCGATGAGACCGACAATAAAACCCACAAAATGTTATTAAAATGGTTTTACTTCAAGCGTGCGCCTAAAATTGATGCAAGCTTTAATGAATTGAATGAATTTATCAAAGAAACCGATAAGTGGCCGGGGCAGTATTTTCTTGTCCGTGAAGCAGAAAAAAGACTGATGACGGTTAAAAACCAAGACATATTAAAGGATTGGTTTGCGCGATATAAGCCGGATACGCTGGATGGGGCGATTATTTATGCAGACTTCTTAAAAAGACAAGGCGAGCTTACAAAGCGTGCAAATTTCTTAAAAGACTTTTGGCGCAATGAAAATATGAACCGTTCTGACAGGCTTGATTTCGTTCGTAATTTTGGCGATGTCCTATCAGAAGATGAGCATATTGAGCGCATTGATACGCTTATCTGGGAAGAAGATTATGTTGAGGCCGAAACGCTTTATCCCAAAGTTAATCGATCTTGGCGAGCGCTGGCGAGAGCGAGAATTAAACTGGCTCGTAATGAGGCTGGCGTTGATGGGGCGATTGCAAGTGTGCCTGCTCATTTAAAGAATCATGAAGGGCTTGTCTATGAGAGAATGCGCTGGCGCAGAAAGCGGGATATGAATGATTCTGTGATTGATCTATTGCTCAATCATATGCCTGAAACCTTAACTCATCCTAATATCTGGTGGCGAGAGCGTCATATTTTAATCCGTCGTATGATTGAAGAAAAAGATTTTGAGACGGCTTATAAATTGGCGATTAGTCACAAGCAAAAAGATGGCTTTTCAAGGGCGCAGGCCGATTGGATTGCTGGCTGGCTTGCTCTTCGTTTCATGGATAAACCCGAGGTCGCATATAAATATTTTAAAGAGATGGCTGACTATGTGAAGTCTCCGATCAGTCAATCAAGAGCAACTTATTGGACAGGCTTAGCCTCTTTAGAATTGGGGCGCACGGATGAAGCCATTCAATGGCTGTCGGCCTCATCAAGGTTTTCAACCATGTTTTATGGCCAGCTTGCTTACACAAAATTGTTAGAGTTAACGGGCGGGCAAGCGCAAGTGCAAACCTTCGCAGAGCTAAAAGAAAGCGATATTGAAAATTTTGTAGGAAAACAAACCAACTTTTTGAAATCAGAAGCTAATTATATTGATGTGATTTATGTTTTAAGGCAATCGGGTCTTGATACGACCGTGAATTATTTCATGAAGGCTTGGATTGATCGTATTACAAACCCAGAACAAGTTTTATTTGTACGAAATTTTGCCAATAAAATTGATCATAAAAACTCTCTTGTTCGTTTGTCTAAAAAGGCGATGGCGCAAGGCTATTTGATGCTGAATGAGGGGTATCCATTTTTCCATGGCGAGCGCCCTGATTTTGGCGGGTTAGAGCCAGCATTGGCCTATGGTATTATCAGGCAAGAAAGTGCTTTTAACCCGCAAGCGACAAGTCCAGTGGGTGCGCTTGGGTTAATGCAGCTCATGCCCGCAACAGCAAGAGAAGTTGCGCGCAAAAATGGCTTGGAGTATCGCTCAGAATGGCTGACGGATAGGCCAACTTATAATATTAGGCTTGGCAGTGCATATTTGGAAACTCTGTTAAATCGTTTTGATGGCTATTATGTTTTGGCGATTGCCTCATATAATGCGGGGCCCGCGCGTATGAGCAATGTGGTTGATACGATTGGCGATCCAAGACAACCCCATGTTGATTTGGTTGATTGGATTGAAATGATCCCAATTTATGAGACAAGAAACTATGTTCAGCGTGTTTTAGAGGCTATGCATGTTTACCGAAATAGGTTTAATTCGGTCTTCATGGCGACAACAGAATTACCAGCGGGGCAGGACTCTCTACTCTCCGATGCAAGTGAATAATTAACCTCGTATTATCAATAGAAATCTTTTTTTAAACCTGTCATAGTAATATAGCGTTTTAACAGTTTATGGAGTTCCCAAAATGTCGCAAGCACAAGAAAAACTATATCAAGAGCGTTTTATCAGAAGCTATGATACGAAGAAAATCTATGTTCGTGAATATGGCGATCCGATTAACTCATTTGCAACACCGATTGTTTGTTTAAGTGGCTTGGTTCGCACCAGCGATGATTTTAATGAATTTGCTCACACATGCGCGCAACAGGGTTTTTATGTTGTCTCATTAGATTATAGAGGACGTGGCTATTCTGATTTTGATAAGAATGAAGAAAATTATCGCGCAACTAAGATTTTAAGCGATGTTATGCATGTTCTTAACGCGTTGAATATTGATAAGGCTATTTTTGTTGGCACGTCGTTTGGTGGGATTTTATCAATTGCTATGTCGGTTATGCAGCCAACTCGCGTGAAGGCGATTGTAACAAATGATGTTGGGCCAGAGATTAATACAGATGGCTTGGGGCGTATCAAAGAATATGTTGGTAATGATCATCCGCAACCCAACTGGGAAACTGCCGTTCGTAGTTTAAAAGAAATGTTTCCCAAAATCCGCCTTAAGGATGAAGATACTTGGCTTGCTATGGCTAAGGGAACGTTTAAAGAGGGCAATGACGGCATGCTCCATGTGCGCTGGGATACCAATATCGCAAAGACATTGGGATTAAGGGACACGGATCCTGATCTTTGGGATCTTTATAAGGGCACAAAGAATATTCCGATGTTGGCGATCAGGGGGCTTGTCTCTGATGTTTTAAGTCAAGAAACCTTTGATAAGATGCAAGAGCTGAAACCTGACCTTATCCGCGTTGGTGTTGAAGGTGTTGGGCATTGCCCGACATTTGACGAGCCAGCCGTTTTAAAAGAATTGGTGCCATTCTTAAATGCCCATAAAGACTAAATCTTTTTAGCATACAGTCGAATTCATATAAGAAAATATTAAATCTTTTTAAGGTATTGTTTTTAAACAATATTAAAACCACCTATGCGTGTATTTAATTTATTTTTAAACCTTATTGCATATGCTGATTTAGGTGCCAATGAGCTCGTTTTGTAACCTTTTCCCTAAAAATAACCTCGTTGGCACTTTTTTAAAATATGAAGTTAGATTTTTATAATTCACGCCAAGAGCATTATTGCTTTTTGTTATTCGAAGAACTCTTTACGGGGGTTGATGAAACACTCCCCCGTAAGGCTCGGTTTTGTTTCCGTCCACTTTTAAAAAGGCTTTCCTTGCGCCAAACCGAATTTGATTGGTTGATGTTATCCATGACGGAAATAATAAGCAATTTGGTAAAACATCCAGCTATAAAGCCAACCTTTATAAGGGTGTCAATTTATGCCTCTTCAAAAAATAAGATCATGTTGGATGTCTCGGATAACAGCACGCCTTTCTATGAGTTTAGAATTAAGAAGAGGATATCAATGGAAGCTGTTGAAAATAAAAAATTAAATGAGACAGGAAGAGGGTTGGCCTTAATCGCAAAGTCATATCCAGACCATGCTTATTTAAATGCGGATGAGGCACAAGATGGTCTTAATCATTTTACAATTTGGTATCCAGAAAGAGGGAATTTAGAAGAAGTTTTTGAACATGCGGAGATTGCAAATAAGACCATGCCGTCTAAAGCACCATCGACACAAAAGAAAATTTTCATTGTTGATGATGATAAGACTGTAAGATTAATGTTAGAGCATATTCTCTCGCCTAATTATCATGTTTACAGCTATGGCCGTGCAAGAGATGCTTTGCAAGAATTTGATATCGTTAAACCTGATATGGTTATCTCTGATCTTTTGATGCCAGGAATGGGCGGCGGCGAGTTAAGAAAAGCCTTGAGCCAGAAAAAGGGGGGCGATTTAACGCCATTTGTATTTTTAAGTGGGAATAAAGATGCCGCAACAATCGATTATATCAATCAGTTGGGAATAGATGATTATCTAACCAAGCCAATTGATAAGGATCAGATTATGACAGTTATAGAGCGTCTTTTATTGCGCTCAAGTCAAGTTATCGATGACATTCAAGGGCGGGTGTCATCAAATATTACAGAAACGCTGAAACCAAGTTTGCCTAAGAAAATTGGTAATTGGCGGACAGCCGTTCGAACGATGAGCCTATCAACAGGGGGTGGAGATTTCTTATTTCACAAGCCTGTCAAACAAGAGGATAAAGACCTTGTTGTGATTGCGGATGTTATGGGGCACGGGTTAGAGGCAAAATTCTTCTCTTACGCTTATGCAGGCTATATACGCAGTGTATTTTATGGCTCGGATGTGAATTATAATCCATCTGAATTATTGGAAGCTTTTTCCAAGATGATTAATAAAGACCCCGTTTTAGAAAGTACAATTATAACCTCGCAAGCCTTTTGTCTTGAAAATGATGGAACGTTTTTATGTGCGTCGGCAGCTCACCCAAAGCCGCTTATTTTTAATCAACAAGAAGAAGCAGTGATAGAGCTAAATGTAACAGGCCCTCTAGCTGGTTTAATGGGGAACACGAAATATAAAAGCCATGAATATAGCCTTTCTATTGGCGATCGATTAATTTTCTTTACTGATGGTTTTTTTGAGACTTTGAGACCTGGCGGTTTAGAAGATTTAAAGTCATTTTTGGAAGGCTTAATGATTAAATCAAAAGAGTTAAAACTTGATGAGGCGATAGAAATGATTTGGCAGTCATATTTGTCAAACATACGCCCCAATCAAAGAAAAGACGATGTAACATTGGTATTGATTGAATATAATGGGAAGGATCAATAAATGTCGGTAACACCCTTAAACCAAGCAAAGTACGATTTAACCGTAAAAGTGGAATCGGGCAATGTCCTTATCGAATGCGAGGGCGATTATGATTTTGAGACAATTCCAAATTTACGCCAAAAATTAAAAGAGTGCGTACCAGACAAATTTAACAAAATTGTCGTTGATTTAAGCCGTGTTGAATTTCTTGATAGTACAGGTGTGGGGCTTTTTGCCTCATTGTTGAAAAAAGCTCATGAGAATGACAAAAAACTTGTTTTTGTTGGGGCAAGGGGGCAGCCTAGAGCTGTTCTGGACATTATCGGATTTGATGATTTGGTTGAATATTATGAAACGCAAAGCGATGCCTTGTTAAGTTTATAGCATGGGGTTAAAAAAAGATTGAAATAGCCCCGTTTCTGCTTTAGCTTATCCATAATTTAAAAATAAAAATTAGGATAAATAAGAATGTCAAAGCCAGAAAAAGACAGGCTTGATGAAACGGATGTATTAGCAGCTATGAGAGAAGAACGTCGTCATCTTGCTTTAAAATTTTTAGAAAAAAACGGGGCTGAGCAAGACCTCTCAAACAGTTTGGGCAATGATGCTTCATTTAGAACCTATTATCGCTTAAAAGAGCCAGCTGATGCATTATTGATGGATTCGCCCGCCGCGCATGAGCCTGTTGAGCCGTTTGTGAAAATTGCTGAACATTTAAGATCATTAGGGCTGTCTGCGCCTGAAATTTTGGCAAAAGATTTGGAAAATAATTTCCTTATTATTGAGGATTTTGGCGATAAAACTTTTTCAAGATTATTTGCCGCTGGTCATAACCGTGAAGAGCTTTATAACCTGGCTATTGATGTGTTGGTAAAGCTTCATAATGATGTGAAATCAAGCTGGGTTCGTATTCCTGAATACACGATAAAAACATTTATTGATGAGACGGGGCGCACACTTAATTGGTATTATCCAATTTTGAAAGGCGAAAAGCCAAGCGGAGCCTTAAAAGAAAAGTGGGTTGCTGTTTGGGGGCAATTGTTTGATAGCTTGCCAGATATCGAAGAAACTCTGATTTTAAGGGATTATCA
>PBIV01000046.1 GCA_002720935.1 Rickettsiales bacterium
AAGCATCTTTTTCAAAATAATAGCCTTCTTTATCAAAAGATTTAAGATCATCAATTGTTTTGGCTCCAACTTCCGCCATATGTTTGGCCATGAGCCCACGTGCTTTTTTTGCAAAGAAACTAATAATCTTAGGCGGTTTGTCGCCCTTAATTTCTTTAAAAACAATATCCAATACGGGCTTATCAAGGTCTTTTGGTTGCAAAACTTTGTAATATTCATTAGAGGCCAAATTGACAACATGGGTTGAATTGCTTTTACGAAGCTGATCGTTTACAGCTATTGTAACTTTGCCATTCCAAAACTCATAAAGGTCTTTACCGTTTTTATTCTCCAGCTTAGTACCCATCTCTAAACGATAGGCGCGCATCACATCAAAAGGTCTTAAAAGTCCGTATAAGCCTGATAAAACCCCAATATGATTTTGGGCATATTTTAACTGCTCATCATCAAAATCTTCGGCCTGTAAACCTTTATAAACATCGCCTTGGAATGCGTAAATTGCAGGCTTCTCATCTTGGTTATAAAAATCTTGATAGCGCTCATAATTAAGCTCGGCCAAATTATCGCTTACCCCCATTAAGTCTTTAATATCATCGGCGCTTTTCTCTTTCATAACAGAGATCAGCTCTTTTGTTTCTTTTTCAAAAAGTGGATCTGTTGGTTTAAAGCTCAGCTCTTTTTCAGAAAAATCCAAGCTTTTAGCAGGAGATAAAATCGCAAACATTGATATCAATTCCTTTGTTTCAAATTTGGTTTTAAATTAAGTCTAATGGGTCTTTGTTCCAAAATTTAAGATTGGGTTGACCACCCTCAATGTCAAGCATACATACACGCCCTGTTTTAACTTGAGAGCCACCGCCCTTAGCTTGTTCTTCATAAAGCGAGCTAGAAAACGCCTTTAATAAAAAGCGTAAAATCCCGTTGCTTGAAATAACAAGGATCGTTTTGTCGCTGTCTTTGTTCGCACCTAAAAGATCATCAATGAATGCTTTTGTTCTGTTTAGAACCTCTTGCTCACTCTCTCCCCATTGTCCCTTTGGTGGGAATTGATTGTTTTGACGCCACGCTTCAATGACATCCAAACCAAATTTATCCGCCACCGCTTCATCTGTAATGCCTGTCCAATCGCCATAATCGACTTCGGCTAAACGATCATCTTCTAAAATATCTGCGCTCAAATCATTTTGATCTTTAATCGTGGTGGCAAAATCATGCGCGCGCTTCAATCGACTTGCATAAATCACATCTGGTGCAATCTGATCATTTTTAAGCCACATGGCAACATTTCTTGCTTGCTCAAACCCTTTTTCAACCAAAGGCAGATCATTGCTTGAGCCCGTCCAGACAACCACATCGCCAGGCCCGAAAGTATTACCATGTCTGCATAAAATTAATTTCATTTATTCACTTTCAAAATTAAAGGAGTTCGCCAAATTTCTTGATAATTGCTTCTGCGATATCAATATCTTCTGGGCTATCGACACCAATATGCTGACGCCCTTTATAATCAACTGGCACAATATGAATAGGCATTCCGTTTTCCAGAGCGCGAAGCTGTTCTAATTTTTCTAAATTCTCTAATTTAGATTCAGGTAATGAGACATATTTTTCTAACGCCTCTCTTCGATAAGCGTAAAGCCCCACATGTCTAAATGTATTAGACATGTCACCATCTGCCCCGATTTTACGAATAGCGGGGATAACCGATTTTGAGAAATAAAGCGCCTTATGCTCGGGATCAAAAACCACACAAGTTCCTGAATGCGGGGTCTGCTCTTTTGATTTAATTAAATCAGCACGATCTTTAAAGGTAAGTTCCACAGCTGGTGTTCCGATTGGCCAGCTTGGGTTATCCAACATTGCTTGGATTAATGTTTCAATAACATCGGGCGGTGTTAACGGGGCATCGCCTTGTAAATTCATGATTAAATCTGGTTGCTGATCTTGTGGTAGTGCTTGAACAGCAGCCAAACATCGCGTTGTGCCATTCGGGCATTCGGGATCCGTCATAACAGGCGTTGCGCCAAAATTTTTAACCGCTTCAAAAATACGATCATCATCAACGGCCACAAAAACGTCATCGGCATTCTTAACCGATTTTGCGATATCAATCACGCGTGCCAACATTTCACGGCCAGCGATTTTCTTTAATGGTTTTCCAGGAAGCCTTGTCGAGGCATATCGAGCGGGTATAATAATAGCTGTTTTCATGCTCAATAATCTAAGCAAGCAACGCTCTTTATTCAAGATTTAAAATTTTAAAAAGGAACAGCTTTTTTTATGTTTGTTTTTAACTCTTCGATTTGTCTGCGGGAATTTCTAATAAACCATCTTGTTGGGATCAAGAGCCTGTCAATGCTCCCCTTCATACATGGTTTTAAAAAATTAAATAACCCTCGCTTAACTTTAAAAGCGGTTAAGTTTTTAGACGTGAAAGGATCAAAGGTCGCATTTTTTAAAAAGTGGGAAACAAGCAGCATTGATTTATTACTGGTGCTTAGCCCCACATGATGATCGTCAATAATGATATGATCTGTCATGCCGTTAAACGCTGTTTCTTTTAAGGTCACGATCCCATCATCGCCGCCAGGCAAAATAAGCGCGTTAAAAATATCTTTTAACCCCTTAATTGCATCGCCTGCAATCACGCCGAGCTTATACGGTATTTTTTCGGGAAAAAAGTGCGCTGGTTTTGCATGTTTATCGGTTAAATCTTCTTCAAATTTTTTCTTTGAAACCTGAACCGCCATAGGACCCGCTAAGCTCTTAACGCCAGGAATTTTCATCAAAAGGCGCATTCCTAATGAGCCCTGATTAGGGGCACCTATTTGAATTGCATTGCCCATTTTTTCCTCTGGGAAGTGCTGACTTAAATAAGCTCTTAAAGCCATGCCCCCCATCGAATATCCGACAAAATGTACCTTTTTATAATTTTCAATCTTATCGCCAACTTTTTCATGGATTTGTTCAACGATGCCCTCAACATCCAAATGATCATAATCTAAACACGGGCTAGCAACCGAATATCCACATGCCGTTAGGTAAGCGTTCATTTTACGCATACTTCTGGGTGTTGCCTTTAATCCATGTAAAACCACAACCAATTCAGGCAAGGCAGCCTGCTCATTAAAATAATCATAATGAGTTGGTGCTTTAGGTTTCTTCTTTTTAAGATTAAAAAACATAATTACAAGTGTAGCAAAAAAAAAGCCCTTAAAAAATAAAATTTAAAGGCTTATAAAATAAAGTTATAACAAGTTTGCAAAAGATCCTCTCTACAAGACCCCTTGCTAGGTTAGGAAGCATCACTAATTAATTGTTCACCCCGGAAGTCTTTTCCCTACATCCGTAATTCCTTTTGACAAAAGAAACTATATAATTAATAATGCATAACGTTATTATTAATAATTTATTAAGATTTGTCAAGTTTATTTATTATGAAAAAATACTTGACAATTTATAGTGTTATTATTTATACATAATAAAATTAAAAAAGAGACTTACGATTAAACCGTAAGAAGAAGAGACAAAAGAGAAAAAGAGTAATGATTATTGCTGATCAAATCAGAGCTGCAAGAGCTTTGCTTGGCTGGAGTCAATCCGAGCTAAGTAAAAAAACAGGCCTATCTACGCCTGCGATCGGTAATATCGAAATCGAAAAACACAAACCCACTCTTGATACCCAAGCCAAAATTGTACGTGCCTTTGAAGAAGCCGGCGTTGAGTTCATTGATGAAGGCGTACGCAGAAAACGCGATAAAATCCGTATCATAGAAGGCGACGATGCCTTCCTAAAACTTCTTGATGATATTTATTATAAAATTCAAAACAGCCAAAATAAAAATGTATTGGTCATGTGTGCTGATGAGAAAGTCACGCCAGAACCTGCAATAGAAAAACTGCGCTCAATTAGAAAATCTGGTGGTGTTTTCAGGCATATTATTGAAGAAGGCGATAATTACATTATGGGGCCTTTGAATGAGTATCGATGGCTACCTACTCGTTATTTTATAAATCAGGTCAGTATCACTTACGCTAATTATATTGCTTTTATCACAAGAGGAGAAACTCTCCAAATTACTATTATTAATGATGAAAAACTAAGAAAAGCCCAATTCAGTTTTTTTGAGTTTTTATGGAACACTTTGAAAAAACCAACATGGAGTAGCTCTGAAGTAAGATATTAAAAAATAGGAAATAAGATGACAGATAATATTTTTCGACAGCCCGAACAAACTGATCCATACAAAATTGATTGTAAGAATATCGGTTATACTAACTATTCTTTAGAAGAGTGTGTTATTGGAATTAGTATGGGGAAAAACTACCATAAAGATGAAAAGCTTCAATCACTCATTAATTGGGCTTTAAACCGCTACAAGACTGTTCACATTCTGGTAGCCGATACATTGCAACGACATAATATTAAATTTTCTAAGAAAGTTTCAATGGATGAGGCCAGATTAATCGCAAAAAAACAAGGCGATGATTGGCTTGCTGAAAACCAAGAATATTTAGACGACACCCATGTAATTCGCTGGGATGACTTACTAAATTTAGATGAAGTAAAACTTTATAATAAACTTTTAACATCAAAATATAACGCTACCCCAGAAATACGCTACAACATTGATAGCACCATCAAAAAAGCTCATTTTAGGTTTTATAAAAAAGATAGTAAGTTATTTTCTATTACAAATTTTCAAGAATTTTATAGACAATCTAAAACATATTTATTAGAAGAAGGCGCAATTTGTTCTTATATTGAAAATCACATGGTTGGCCCAGTGATATATCCTGGAAATATGAGTTTTGAATATATTGTAGAACCAGATGGCAGTGTAAGAAGAGATCGTCGTTTTATTTCCGTTAGTCTTTATAAGAATAAAAGCTTTAAAAAAGCTGCATAATTTTTTCTACCGCTTCAAAAGCGCTTTCCCAAGAAAGAAATATTCACGTTTATAGTGCTTATCATGGTTGAATTTACCATGCTGTAAAAAGAAAGCGGTTTGCTCAATTATTGATTGATATTGTGGCATATAAAAATGCACGGCAGGGATTCTAATATGATCGGCTTCGCCCTCAATCCGTGATGATTTCTCACTAACACGGCCATCATTAAAACCGCCATCTGCAAAATTTAAATAAGCCCATGCAATTGGAATAGATTTCCCAGAAGTCCCTGTAATCGTACCCGCCTCATAAGTTAAAGGCTTTTTAGGCAGTGCGTCATGGTCATGGATTAATTCATGAATGGTGGGGCCATAACTCAAACTCGTAATTGGGAAAAAGCGATGCTCAAAATATTTCAGCGTGAAATTAACTAGCTTTGTGCCACGCATTGGTGCTCCGATAAAGACCACTCGCCCTAAATTTAAATTTTGCGGCAGGGTCGTTTGTTCTAGATAAAGGCGTGTTAAAACACCGCCCAAAGAAAACCCAACAAAGTGATTTGTGAGTGACTGATTACCTGTCTCTATAATAGTTTTTATCTGTTCAGAGATTGAATGAATGTGATCATTAATTTGACCGTTGCGAGAGGCATAATCAAGCGCGTGAACTTCATATCCGCTTTTTTCCAAATAGCGGCGCATCTTCATCATGTTGTTTGATTTTTGCATCAAGCCATGAAGCAAGAAAATTCGATCTTTTGACACGGATCTATTTATCCTTAATTGGTTTTATTCTCTTAATAATAAAATAGGGCTTAAGGCTTAAGTTTCAAAGTCTTCAATAATTTGTTGTAACTCTTTTTTTTTGAGCGAATAAAGGCAAGAGGGCTAAATTCCTTTTTATAGGACTTAGTATGATCAAATTTCCCATGCTTGAAATATTGTAAAATTTGCTCAATCACACAAATACCATGTGGCATAAAATGATGATCGATGGGCAATGTGATCTCATCACTAACACCCTTGACCTTTGTTTCATCAAGGCGAACCACACTGTCATTGACAGGGTTTTCTTTCTCGCCTTTTTTCTTTAATAAAAGATCTGCTCCAGGGAACATATCCCCACCTGAGCCAGCGATCACGGCCGCGTCATAATCAATGACTTTATCTTTCCAACTTTCTGCTTTTGATTTTACTTCTAAAATCGCATCGCCAGGAATAACTTTCATAAAATCAGGCAACATATCGCCATATTTAGATAGCTCGCAGCCCGCCATGGGAGAACCCACAAATACAGCACGTCTTAAGTCTTGTTTAAACTCTGGGTAATCTTCAATAACCATGCGAGAGATTACACCGCCCATCGAAAACCCGATAAAATAAATTGGCTGATCTTTTTGGTGGTTTTTTTTAATTTCTTGAACAACAAAATCTCTTAATTCATCAAGCTTTTTGGCCGTACTCGGATATGAAATATTTAAGGTCTCAAAACCCAATTTGTTTAAGGTTTCATCCAATTTAGACATATGAAATGTATCGCCCATCCAACCATGGACGAGAACAACAAGCGGTTTTTGTTTCGATTTCTTTTCTGTCATGCTTTTATATATACATAATTATGCTTGAATTAAACATCTCTTTTTTAAAAAGAATTGTGAAAATAGGCTTTTAAGGTCAATAAAACAAAAACCAACGCTAAACCAATTCCCCAAATCATAAGATAGCGGTCTCGCAAGGATTTGGCTTCTCTCTTTTCTTGCCATTTTCTTGGCTCCACTCCTTTTAAGATAAGCACTGAAATAGCCGATAAATTAACCGAGATAATGTTAGCCGCCAACAATAGAAACGCGCCAAACGCATATGAGAATTGACCAGCCCCAATACTAACCCCTAAAACAACCGCTGGCGGAAGAAGGGCAACCGCAACCATAACCCCAACGAGCGCAGAAGACGTTCCTGTTACAAGTGACAAAACAGCCGCCGCCCCAGATGCAATCGCCAAAATTATACCTGATATACCAATATCGGTTCGAGCCATAAATTCTTGACTTATCTCTAAGTCTCCAGTCCAAACCATACCCAGAATAATTGATAAAATAATGGCAAGCCCTAACCCCACAACATTCGTTTTAAATGCTTTCTTTAATAAACCATCATCAGCTAAAACAGTCGCTAGCGCAAAAGCCAAGTTCGGGCCCAATAACGGGGCAATAACCATGGCACCAATGACAACAGCAACATTGCTTTCTAACAGGCCAATCGCCGCCACCACGGTTGATAAAACGACCATCAGCATAAAACCACGATCAAGGATAGCGCCTTGGCTGACCTCAACATAAAGCTCTTCACGGCTAATGGTTTGTGGTTTTTTGGCTTCTTGTTTTTTCTTTAAATCATCGGTTTCTGCCTCTTCCTCATCAAATGAAGGAATAGCACTTGATACGGGAATAACGACAATCTGTGCTTTTGGATCACGCCCTAAAACAGGTTGTAACTTATCTGTTAAAATCTGAGCTTTTTTAACATCAACCAAAAAACTATATTGAACATTGTCATGATCTTTTTTAATGCTCCAGTTTTTCATCCCCTCCATGTCAGAGAGGTTTTTTTCTAAATCCGCTGATAAAGGCTCTGAGCCATAGAAATTTATTAATCGAAAAGCCACTGTTTTTTCCTTATAAATTGATCTTACTTCTTCATAAATAACAATAATTTGCAAAAATACCAGAAAATATTTGACTTTTTTTCTTTTTCCATATAATTTACAACAAAGTAAAATAATTTATAAAAATATAATTATATTATAGAGAGAGAAAAATGGGCAATAGAGCAACAAGCAACAAAGAAGAAGTTTTATCTTTTTTCAAATTAATTGAACATTACAGAAACCTATACACAATTTACCAAGCTGGTAACTTCAACGCATATGAAATAAGACGCGACGTCATTGAGCCATTTGTTCAAAAACAAAATGAGAAAATCGAAGCAAAATTAGAAGATTTTGTAAATTCTCAATTCTCTCTAGTAGATGGCGAAGTGGACGGAAATATTGATGAGATTTTCGATTTATCAACGCGCCTAATCTCTTTTTCAAGAGAACAAGAGGTTGAAGGACTTCTTCATGATGAAGCGGAAATTCCAGCCATTATTGAAAACTTCGAACAAAACGATCCTGAACTAAGAAATGCTTTAAACTTCATTCGTTCTTTAGAACAAGAATTAGAAACAGAAATTTTATATACGCCAGAACCGAATTTAATTATTGAAAAACCATTTACTCACTTTGAATTTGTAACAAATGTGGCAAAAGGTTTAGGAGAATTTATCGACTACTGTGAACAACAGTATATGAACAAAACTATTTTTGGAAATAAGATTGCAAAAGCAGAAAAACTAGTCAGTAATAAAGCAGATCTGCTTGAAACTGTTGGCGAAAATGGTCGTTACGATAACGGAAGAAGGTATGAAAGTGATTTTAACTACCTTTTGAGGATATTAGATTTCAACGATCATGGCGAAGGCTTGACCTTTTCTAACTTAGCTGAGCGCTATGAAAATGTAAAAGGTAAGTTCCTTAAGGGTAAAGATGATAAAAAATTTATCACAAAAGTTGAAGACACATTTGGTGCAAATGATAAAGACGCGACTATCAACAAAATTAACGCTCAATTAAGAGATGTGACTTTCTATAAAGAAAAACAAGCGGATTATCAAAACGCACTAGCTGAATATCAAGAAGCGTGCGATGAGTTGAATAAGCTAAAAACAATTGAGTCCACTTGGGAATATGCTGAAAACTATTTAAAAAATATTGATTTTGATACAATCATGATAAAATCTATTCAAGATGTTGCTCAAATCTTTATCAATTCTCCTGAAGCTCTTGCTATTTTGACAGACCTTTCTTCAGACACACCTGTTGAATTAGATTCATGCCCTAAACAAATTAAGACGGTTCAAGAATTGGCGTCATATTTAGATAGTTTTGAAGATGCAACCAAAACAGCCATTGGAAGTTTTGGGGCGCTACCGAAAACAAATATGAATATGCGCTTACCTGCAAAGTTTGAATTTACAACACCAGTTGGGCTAGAAAGGGAAAACGCACAAAAGTTTTCTATTCTATCTCAGATCATTATGCAGGGTGTTCTTAACACTATTGAACTATTCGAAAACGATCCTAGCTGCACATCATTAGCAGACGCTGTTTCTAAAGGGGCGATGGATAATTACGCTGCACAGGTTTTAATTTCAACAACCTTAAATTCTGACAATGAAGAAGAGCCAAGCGTTGAGGCTGTTGACAGCGAAGAGGTTCCAAGTGATTTACATGAAGAATTTGCTGTAAGCTCTGGTGAAGAAAAAATTAGCGCTTATCAGGGTTTAGGTCTTCAAACATTGGCAGTCCGCCCTGATCCTCAGGCTGTATCACAGGCAATTTCAGAAATTACTGGCTCTGTATCAGAAAATGATGAGTTTACAACAGGTCTGGAAGATAAAGGGGCACGCTCTTTTTCAACAAAATGGTCTGAACCATCCAACTTTATTGAAGATACAGTTTTGGATAAGACAGGATTTATTCAAAGTGTGCGCCTTGTGCTTCATTCTATGATGACAGGAAGACACTCAGCTGCTCTAGCACATATTAATAAGCTAAGACAAAGTTCTTAAAACTAAGATTTATTGAATAAAAAAGCCCCTTATTTTTAGGGGCTTTTTTTTATATTTCTTCTAATTTATTTAAAACTAAATCTGGATTCATCAAATCTTTCTTATCTAAATAACAGTCCCAATCTGAGGCAGATTGTTGCTGGTTTTTATCCCCAATAAAAATTACTTTTGTTTCTTTTAATGAGATGTCGTTTTTAATCAACTTTGCGAGCATAATTGATTGTTTTTCAGCCTCATATAAATCAAAGAAAAGATATAAGAAAGACTGATTTTTCTCTTTTGCCTTTTTCAAAGATTCAAACGTTTTAGAAACATTATCTTGATTTAAAAACGGAATATCTTTCACCAATAAAAACTCTAAAAACCCATTATTAAGCTGGACATCAAAACCAAAGAATAAAACCCGAGGATAGGGCTGAGAGGTTTCAAACAAACGATGAATGCGTTTATCAATCGCTTCAACTTGAAGGGGGATGGTAATTGTAAAGCTAGAACCCTTATTAAGCTGACTTGTTACAGAAATTGTCCCGCTCATAAGTTTTACTAAATTCTTAGTGATTGAAAGTCCAAGCCCAAAACCGCCTGCCCGTCTCATCGAACTATTTTCAACTTGAGAAAAGTTTTTGAAAATATTGTTTTGTTCTTCTTGTGGGATACCAATACCTGTATCGGTCACTGTAAACTCAACTTCTTGAATAGATTTTTGATTAGTTGAATGATCAAAATCAGTTGCAAAATTTACATCCAACATAACCATCCCTGTTTCAGTAAATTTAATGGCGTTATTAACCAAATTGGTCAAAATTTGCTGGATACCAATAGGGTCTCCGATAAAACTTTTCTCTTCAATTTGATATCTAAGAAATAAATCCAACCCTTTCTCAGTTGCCAATGGTCGCTCTAAATCAATGACTGATTTAACAACTTCATCTAAGTTAAAACGCTCATTAGAAATCTTTAGCTTTTTATTATTGAGCCTAGAGACATCCAAAATATCATTTAAAATCTGCATTAGAGCACGGCCTGAATTGTAAATAGCGTGGGCATATTTTTTATTTTCCTTATCAATATCTGCCTTTGTTAAAATCTCTGCTATACCAATAATACCGTTCATTGGTGTTCTAATCTCATGGCTCATTGTATCTAGGAAATTTGATTTTAACTCGGCTAGCCGCTCTACTTGTTTGTGGGTTTTTATTTTTATTAACGCCAAATAAATCATTGCAATAAGAATAAGGACGACTGCTACATTACGACCTATACCTATATAAAAAACACTATCAAATAATACCTTTGCTTCGGCATCCAAAACCTTGTTTAGACTTTCCATACCATTAAAATAATCTTCTTTGTATGATTCATATACGGGCGAAAACAATACGGATACCGCCTCCTCGTTTTTGCCTTGTCTTGATAAAGAAAAGGCTCGCTTTTCCATCTCTACCAATTTTTCATTAGCTTTAGATGTATGTTCACTGCCTAAAATTGCATTAACATTAGGGGCTAATTCATGAACTCTTTCTAATGTTTCGTCTAATTGAATTTCTAATTTTTTATAACGCGCCTCCCACTTGGGGTTAGTATTATAAGCACCAACGCGTGCTGACATTGTTAACGCCTCATCATAATAAAGGATTTTTTGCTTAAGCTCTTTTAGCGCGATAATTTGATGGCTTTTATTTTGGGCATAATGATACAGATATGTTTGCGATCCCAACATAATGATCACAAGCAATGCAGACAGGATGATAATTCCGTATTTTTGTATAAAGTCTATTTTTTTCATTGAGCTGCTTTAAAGAAAATTAATTGCTATAGTTAGAATAAAGCAGATAAGTAAAAAAACGATAAAAATTTTGATCTAACGCGATTAGAGAGGCGTAAATATATAAAAATGTGTGAATAAACTTTTGACCTCTTTATCGAAATTCTCTCTCCCCCCTCATCCGATAAAGGGGTCTTCTTTATAAAAAAGCCCTCAAAAGATGAGAGCTTAATTAAAAAATTATTATTTCTGCTAAATAAAATTTAGGCCGCTTTTTTAACACCTTTTTCTTCTAAAAGGGCAACCAGCTCGCCTGTTTCAAACATTTCACGAACAATATCACATCCACCAATAAACTCACCCTTCACATATAGCTGTGGGATTGTTGGCCAATTAGAGTATGTTTTAATCCCTTGTCTGATCGCATCATCTTCCAATACATTCACGGTTGTAAATGGAACATCTACATGATTTAAAACCTGAACCACGGCTGCAGAAAATCCACATTGTGGGAATACATCTGTACCCTTCATATATAAAACGACATCATTCTCATTAACTGTTTTCTCAATTTGATCGTGAACTGAATCTGACATTTTAAAACCTTCTATTTTTTATTGATTTTATTCTTTTACTTTTGTTTCAAGGGCAAGTGCGTGTAACTCCCCGCCCATTTTACCTTGCAGACTTGCATAAACCATTTGGTGTTGTTGCACACGGCTTTTACCTGCAAATTGTTTAGAGGCGATGATCGCCTTATAATGATCCCCATCATCAACCAAAGCCTGCACTTCAATATCAGCCTCTGGAAACCCTTCTTTAAGCATATGTTCTAATTCGTTTTGTGGTATCGCCATTTTTAAAAATCTGTGTTAAAACTAAAAAAATTAATTTCTTACAATGATATTGCTTTTATAACACAGAAAGTCAATACAAACCAATGGCTGACAATAACAATTTTTTCAAAATAAAAACTTTTGAAATAAAAAATACGGGCAAAGATCATTTTCTTGTGTCTTTTGCCTATGAATGCTCAAAATTTGGGGCTTTTGAAGAGGTTGTAAAATTCCCCACTCCTTATAATAATCAGGCCTTAGATAATCACTTAAATCTGCTCTCTTGGGTGTTGGGTTTAAGTTATTATAAATTATGTGCCCATAAGACCATTTCTGGGCCCCTATATTCATCACAGCCCGATGCTACAAAAACCCTTATTTCAAAGCTGTACCAAGATGGCATGGCAGAGTTTTTTATTCGCAACAATCTTGAATATCCATACCCATTAGAAATCACGTTTAAAGATATAGAGCATAATATTACAACGTCGTCTGGGCAATCTTTTGAAAAAGATAAGGCTTTATGTGCTTATGGCGGTGGTAAAGACACGCTTGTTGCTTTAAGTCTCTTAAAATCTCAAAATATCGATGCAACTCCTGTCACTGTTCATATATCAGATGTTACTAAAAACACCCTTGAACAAAGCTGGGACAATGTGGGCGCCCTCTTTGATAATAAAAACGCATTACAATTTATTAAAAGAACGATTGATCCAAAACTGAATGAGCTTTCAAAAACGAATGATGTCTTTAACGGCCACATCCCGATCACAGCGATCAACTCTTTATTGCTCATTGTTTTTGCCCAAATTATCGGGGCGTCTTATGTGGTTTTTGCTAATGAAGACTCTGCCAGTGAGGCCACTTTAAAAATTGGCAATATCGAGGCCAATCATCAATACAGTAAATCTTTTGAAGTTGAAGGGTTATTGCAGGATTATTTGAAAAACTTAAGCTTTCAAACACCTTATTATTTTTCAATTATCCGCCCCTATAGCGAGCTTCGTGTTGCTTATCTTTTTTCAAAATTAAGCGCCTTTCACGGGGCTGTAACGAGCTGTAATAGAAATTTTTCTAGCACCAACCCTTTACCAAAAAGTGAAAAATGGTGCCGTGAATGCCCAAAATGCGCTTTTAGCTATTTAATCTTATCGCCATTTTTATCTGAAAAAGAAATGATCTCTATATTTGGCGAAAATTTAATCGAAAAAGAAAGCTTAACCCCTATTTTAAAAGACTTGCTTGGATTAAGTGATATAAAACCATGGGAATGTGTTGGCACAATCAAAGAATGTCGTGCTGCTTTCTATCAATATTTAAAATCAAAAACAGCGCACCCTGATCATATTCAATCTCTATATGATGAGCTTTTAGCGCATCACAAAAAAGATGATCTCAATAAAGATTTTTCCGACACTTTATCATTTAGGGGTTCCGATTTATTCCCTAACGATTTAGACTTCTATCAATAATTTGGATAAGAAAGAAAACACATGGCACAACACATCATCATTCATGGATTTGGTATTGAGGGCAAAGCCGCCCTTCCATATTTCCAAGATAAGTTTAAGAGCTCTCATTTTACAGTAATTGATCGTGAAACCCATGATATTATCGGTGTTCAGTCTTTTAATGAGAGTGATGGATTGACCTATTTAAAAACACTTGAGACAGAAGATATTTTATTTATACGCTCGCCAGGTGTACCTCCAACCAATCCAATTATTGAGTATTTGGATCATCATAATATCAATCATGAAACAGCGCTATCTTATTGGCTTTCCCATGATGCGCCCTCAAAAATTATTACAGTTTCTGGCTCAAAAGGCAAAAGCACGACCACCGCGCTAATTAGTTATTTATTAGCACAAAATGGCGAAGACGCTTTTATGGCGGGAAATGTTGGTATTACGCCATTTGATAAAGAGTTTGGAAACGATGCTATTGCGGTTATTGAGGCCTCATCATTTCAGCTGTTTGATTGTAATTACAAAAGCGATCTTTTGGTTATTACCTCAATCTATGATACGCACACCGATTGGCATGGAACAATGGAAGCCTATTGCGAGGCAAAATTGCGCCCACTTTTAATGAATAATGATTGTAAGTCTTTAGTTTCAAACCTTATTCAACCTTTTGTTAAAATCCCTGATACAGCCCACAACACGTGGTTAGAAGATGAGTTGAATAATTTGGAATTACCTGAAACCATTCCAAATGGATTTAAGAACAACCCTTTGGCACTGAATTTAAAAACAGCCCTATTAGCCATTAAGATAAGCGGATTTACTGATTTTAATAAATTAATGAGCAATATTGACGTTTACTTAGAAAGCTGGACTGGGTTAGACCACCGCATGGAAGTTATTAGCAAGGCAGGCGGGCGAATTTGGGTGGATGATTCATTGGCAACCATCCCAGAGGCTTCAATTTTAGCTCTGCAACAATTTCCCGATAAGGTCATTCATCTTTTATTGGGTGGCAAATTCCGCGGTCAATCTTATGAAAGTTTTTTTGAGTATGTTGGTAATAACAAA
>PBIV01000047.1 GCA_002720935.1 Rickettsiales bacterium
AACTCTTATCCGTTTATTTCAAAAACGTTTAAAGAATCATCTTTCAAATTTATAAAAAGATGAGTGCTTGAATAGCATAGTGATCAAGATGTGCCAAGAAAAAAATGACATTATCGCAATTTTTATAGCGAAATGATGCATTTATGTGTGTGTTAAGGGTTTGTTTTTAAATAAAACATGTGGAAAAGCCCCACAGTTTTGTCCTGCAAGGCTTTTTAAAATTTTTATCAATTAATTCTTTGTTTAAGGTGTTGAGGCTTGCATTTTTTCGGCTCGCCTTTTTATGGCGTCAGCGCGCTTTGCCCTATCATCAAGCTTTCCTTTGGTGCTTTTTTCGATCCCTTCAAACTTTAGATAACCATCATAAGCTTTACCAGCAAACTCTTTAATTGTGGCCTTTAACTCATCCGCACCATGTTTCACATCTGCTACAAAGTTACAAAAGCCTGTTACGACTTTTTCTTTAAATTCTTCCATTAATCGCATGTTTTACCCCTCGTGTGTTTAGTAAAATTGAGTAATTATTTAACATAATAATATCAAGATAGGTTAGGGCTGTCAAGCAAGCAATACCTTTGTTAAGGGCTTGTTAAGGATCAAGATTTTACTAAAATTTTATCTAATTTTATAAACGTGGTGGTTTTGGGCTGTGACGCTCTACAAGCTCTTTGAATTGTGCGTTGTTTTCGTTTCTAGCCTCAATCGCTTTTAAGCGTTTTGCACGGGCATCACGAGTTTGAATATAAGTTTTTTTGAAAAGCCCTTCATCAAGGCTGGCAATTTTTTCATCCAAACGAGCAATGTTATTAGAAAGCGATAGATGGCGCGCCACATCAACACATGTAAAAGTTTGTTTAAGTGATTTTCTAAGTCCCATTGTTTGCTCCATTGGTGAATTTAATTATGGTTATAAAGTTTCATAAAATAAGCTTAAGGTCAAATAATTTTAACGAGCCATTTTCGCACGTCTATTTTTTACGCGATCCCATAAAATTTTACGCTGATCCTTTTTGGCAACGCATTCTCCTACTTTTTTAAAATGTGCCATGAAGGCAAATTCATTTTTATCATCATCTTTATAGTCGGCAATATCTTTATTCATTGCGCGAATAGCCTTATTGAGCTCGCAAATTTCTTTTATATCAATTCTATTGAGGAAAGAACGACCATAATTAATGTGAGAGAGTAGATTAAAATTCATTTTAATAATCCTTGGTAAAATTTTAGCCTAATATAAAATCGCGTGTTAATTATGTCAAGTGGTGTTGCCGGTGCCTAATTAAAAAGGGCGCTATAAATAACGCCCCTTAAAAAAAATTTTTAAAAAATGACAAATTAGATCATTGCCATGCCACCGTTAACATGAAGAGTTTGACCTGTCATGTAACCCGCTTCATCGCTTGCAAGGTATAAAACAGAGGCAGCGATATCATCGGCGCCACCCATGCGTCCCATTGGGATTGTCGCATTGAGCTTTTCTTTTTGTGCATCATCAAGCTTATCTGTCATATCGGTTGCAATAAAACCAGGGGCAACAGAGTTAACAGTGATACCACGGCTTGCAACTTCGGCCGCTAAAGACTTACTCATACCAATCAAGCCTGCTTTAGAAGCCGCATAGTTGGTTTGACCAGGGTTTCCAGTAACCCCAACAACAGATGTGATGTTGATAATACGGCCCCATCTTGACTTCATCATTCCACGAAGACAGCCCTTTGATAATTTGAAGGCTGATTTAAGGTTTACGTTTAAAACATCATCCCAATCCTCATCCTTTAAACGCATTGCCAAATTATCACGTGTCAAGCCTGCATTATTAACCAAGATATCAATACCGCCCATCGCCTCAGCAGCGTCACTTAGCAATTTATCTTCTGCGCCTTCTTCCCCTAGGCTTGCTGTGACAACATGCGCGCGCTCACCCAAATCCGCTTTAAGCGCTTCTAATTTTTCCGCTCTGCGACCGTGAAGCACAACTTCAGCGCCAGCTGCATGAAGATGGCGAGCGATTGCCTCACCAATACCACCAGAAGCACCTGTTACAAGCGCGCGTTTATCTGTTAAATCAAACATTATTTTATCTCCTTATAGTTAAAGCTATTTTTTATTATTACATTTTAAATTTTGATGGGAATTTTAATTGTCTTGCCGAGACCTTATCAAAGGTCTTTTTAGCGACTTGGTCAAGACCTTCTTCTGTACGGATTTTGTCTCTTACATACATTAGAATTTGACCCAAATTATTCTCGCCATGACCCGTGTTGAGATCAAAGCCAAAAAATGTATCGCCCCAAGTATTGCCTTCCATCAGACAAGCATCCTCGGTCTCAAGTAGCTTTTTGCGAAGCTCTGGATTGTTTCGGCTGTATTTTTGCTCGTTCAAAAGCGTCATGACAAATAAACGTCCCTCATCTGAGTAGTCAGGTCGCAGTGGAATTTCGCCATCAAGGCTTAATCTTTTGGCTTCTTTGGGGCTCATTTGAGCGATTTTGGCACGCAATCCTAAATCAAGGGTTTTCCAAGCCATGTAGGCGTTCTCAACATTATCAAATTTCATTGGTGGTAAATGGAGCGTGTGGTTTTCGCCAATTTCTACGGTCTCGGCAGGCAGCGTAACATCGCAAGCTTCAAAGTTGCTTAAAAAACGATATTGTCCAAACACACTGTCTTTAAACATAAGGATTAATGTTCCAACATCGTCTTTTTTCTTCTTTGAAAATTGTGCTATTGCCATGACTATATCTACTTAATTTTATGACTTATAAGCTTTGTGCAAAGGCTTCGATATCAGCAGGCTCTAATAATTGAACACCCTTGATTTCTTTTGCAATGCGGCGGTTAAGGCCTGTTAAAACCTTACCAGCTCCAAGCTCAACTGTTTGCTCGATTTCTTGCTCATGCATGTAAGTAACGCTTTCTGTCCAACGAACCATGCCTGTGACTTGCTCAACCAGAAGGTTTCTGATCTCGTCAGCATCTTGTGTTGGCTTGGCTGTAACATTCGCAATAATTGGAAGAGCAGGGTCTTTAATATCAGCCTCCTCAAGGGCTGCTTGCATGGCATCCGCCGCAGGTTGCATCATCGGGCAATGGAACGGTGCACTTACAGGTAAGATGAGCGCTCTTTTAGCGCCTTTTGCACTGGCAAGCTCAACAGCTTTTTCAATCGCAGCGCTAGCGCCAGAGATCACAACTTGCCCAGGTGAGTTATCATTTGCACTGGTACAAACAGCGTTAGAAACCTCAGCGGCTTCTTTAGCGATTTGGTTGACTTGATCCATTTCCATGCCAATGATCGCGGCCATTTTGCCTTGACCAACAGGCACAGCCTTTTGCATTTCAGAGCCACGAAGTTTTAAAAGTTTTGCACATTGTGAAATGGAAAAGCTTCCCATTGCTGTCAACGCTGAATATTCCCCTAAAGAGTGGCCTGCTGCATAAGTTGCGTGCTCAGCTAAATTAATTCCAAAGTCTTTTTCTAAAACACGAACAACAGCCATTGAAACCGCCATTAATGCGGGCTGAGTGTTCTCTGTTAAGTTTAAATCACTTTCAGGGCCGTTTAAAATAAGGTCTTTCATATCTTGTGAAAGCGCATCACTAACCTCTTCTAAAACAAGGCTTGCGCTAGAAAAATTTTCAAATAACGCAGCCCCCATACCAATAGATTGAGATCCTTGACCTGGAAAAATAAACGCTCTTTTTATCATGAAGTAGGCTCCATATAGTATGTGTTAAATCATGTTTAGGTGTCCTTAAAAATATTGAAAAAAGTGGGTGTGTCAATATTTAACTGGAAAATGCCATAATAAAACACTTGCAAGATAAGCTTAAAAGCGCTATAAAGCCCCATTCTTAACATTTATATGTGAGATTAGGGCTTATAAATTATAACTCCTTGCTAATTGTGATGATGCAAAAATCCAAATCATTTTTATTAAATGGCAAGCCCGAATTTGGTTTTTATAACTGCATTTCAAATAACCATTTAGCTATGTTTAAACCATAACCGAAAGGAGCTTTGTACTTAAAATGAGTAAAGAGCAAAAAACAAATTTTTATGAGGTTGTTGTTTTGGTCAGACAAGAAGCGTCTGCGACCCAAGTTGACAATGTTGTAAAGGACGTAACAGATATCCTTAAAGCTGAAGGTGGTAAAGTTGAGCGCACTGAAAAGTGGGGTCTTCGTACACTGGCTTACCCAATTAACAAAGCAAGAAAAGCGCATTATTTCATGGTACAGATTTCAGCTGCACCGGCTGCGTTATTTGAGCTTGAGCGTCGTATGAAACTAAACGATGAGGTTGTTCGCTCTGTGAGCTTCCGCATTGATGCAGTTTCTGAAGAAGAATCTAGCCTCGTTAAAGACGCGGCATAATTATTAATTAGGAGATTAGAATAATGGCAAAACGTCCTTTTGGTCGCAGAAGAAAATCTTGTCCTTTATCAGGTGAAAATGCACCGGTAATTGATTACAAGAATGTTGAACTTCTACAACGCTACGTTTCAGAACGTGGTAAAATCGTTCCTTCAAGAATTACATCTGTTTGTTCAAGCAAGCAACGTGAATTAGCGCGCGCGATTAAACGTGCTCGTATTTTAGCGTTTCTTCCATTCGTTGTTCAAAGAACAGAAGATTTGAGGAGACAAAATGATAACAGACGCGGCAATGACCGTAAAAACTATGGAGGGCGCAGATAATGCAAATCGTTCTTCTTGAAAGAGTTGGTAACCTTGGTTCTATTGGTGAAGTAGTTGATGTTCGTGATGGCTATGCCCGCAACTTCCTTCTTCCACAAGGTAAAGCACTTCGTGCGACAAAATCTAACCTAGCGTACTTTGAGGCTGAAAAAGCGAAATTAGAAAAGCTTAACGCTGAGCGTAAATCTCAAGCTGAAAAAGCATCAAAAACAATTGATGGTAAAACAGTTGCTATTTTACGTGCGGCTTCAGAAGCTGGTCAGCTTTTTGGTTCTGTTACAACAAGAGATATCGCGGATGCGGTTTCAACATTGGGTGAAACTGTTGATCGTTCTCACGTTAACATCAACCAAAGCTTTAAAACACTTGGTTTATTCCCAGTTGAAATTGCGCTTCACCCAGAAGCTGTTTCTACTGTAACAATCAACATTGCCCGTAACGAAGACGAAGCTGCGATTCAGGAAAAAACTGGTCGTGCGTTGACGTCTGATGCGCAAAATGAAGAGGAAGAAGAAGAGTACGTTCCAGCGCCTAAAGCTGAAGCAGCACCTGCTGAAGCAAGCGAAGAGGCAACAGCTGAAACAGAAGAGAAAAAAGAAGAAGGCTCAGAAGCAGCTTAATTCGAGTAATCACTCTTTGGTAAAAATTTTAAAAAGGTCTCTTGAAAGTAATTTTTCAGAGGCCTTTTTTCTTGGTGTTTGTGGCTATTAGGCGTTGAAAGAAAAGTGAAACAACGTTAAAGTGAATAAAATCAATAATCATAAAAATTCAAATAAGATTTTGTAAAGAGGGCTAGAAACTTATGACTGCTGAGCAAGTCGCACAAGTTGGTGCAATTCATTCAAATAAACAATCGAACGCTGCGTCGAATGAGAATGATACGGCTGTGAAGTTATTACCTCATAATGAAGAAGCCGAGCAGTCACTTCTCGGTGCATTGTTAATTGATAATCGTTTGGTTGAGCGCGTTTCAGAATTCTTAAAGCCAGAACATTTTTATCAACCTGCTCATGGTCGTATTTATGGCGCTATTTTGCGCATGACTGAAAATGGTCAGGTCGCTGATCCTGTAACCATGAAAGGTCTTTTTGATAAGGATGAAGATTTAGCCCATGTCGGTGGGGCACAATATTTGGTTGATTTGGCCGCCAATGTTGTCACAACCGTGAGTGTAGCGAATTATGGTCAGCTTGTCTATGAGCTGTTTTTGCGCCGTGAATTAATTGCCGTTGGTCGCGATATGATGCAAACGGCCTATGATGACACGATTGAGGATCCGGCAACGGCACAGATCGAGCAATCAGAACAAAGACTGTATGACCTTGCAACAGCAGGCGATTATAAATCTGGTTTCGTCTCTATGCGACAATCTTTGACAACCGCGATTGAGATTGCCCAGACAGCCTTTAAAAATGTTGGCCACGTTACTGGGGTTACAACGGGTTTGACCGATTTGGATAAAAAACTGGGTGGTTTGCAACCTTCCGATCTCCTTATTTTGGCGGGGCGTCCATCAATGGGTAAAACAGCACTAGCGCTGAATATTGCTTTTAACTGTGCAAAGGCGGCCTTTGATACAAATGGCGAAAGCGGTGGCCCTGTTGGTTTCTTCTCGTTAGAGATGTCAGCAGACCAGTTGGCAACAAGAGCACTTGCCTCAGAATCACGTGTCCCAGGGGATCAAATTCGTCGTGGTGAATTAAAAGAAGCTGATTTCAGGCGCTTTATCGAGACCTCTCAAATGTTAATGGATATGCCATTATTTATTGATGATACACCAGGTCTTTCAATTTCAGCCGTTCGAACAAGGGCGCGTCGTTTAAAAAGACAGCATGGCTTATCCATGATCGTGGTCGATTACTTACAGCTTTTAACAGGCTCAGGTGGTAAGTCATCTGAAAACCGTGTGCAGGAAGTCTCTGAAATTACCCGTGGACTAAAGGCTTTGGCCAAAGAATTACATGTTCCTGTATTGGCTCTCTCACAGTTATCTCGTCAGGTTGAAAACCGTGATGATAAGCGCCCAATGATGTCGGATTTGCGTGAATCAGGATCGATTGAGCAAGATGCGGATGTTGTTATGTTTGTTTACCGTGAGCAATATTATTTAGAGCGTCAAGAGCCAAGCCGTAAGGTTGAGGAAAGTGATGATAAATTCAATGATCGTTATGAACAGTGGCAACAAAAATTAGCCGAAGTTCACAATACTGGGGAATGTATTTTGGCAAAACAACGTCACGGTCCAATTGGTACAATACGTTTGGCGTTTGAAGGGCAATTCACAAAGTTCAGCGATCTAAGCAATCGGGACGATATGTAATAAATCTAAAAAACTCATTTCAATTATTAAGGAGAAGCGAACCATGACTTATAAACAAAATTTTGCGTTAATGTATTTTGCAGGCTTGGTTGGCGGGCTTGTTAATGCGTTTTTATTCTTCTATGCGGATGATTTGGGCTTGTCTTCTTCATTGGATTTAAATCTATCTTTAGAGTTTGACCGAGATGTTTTATATCAGCGCATGATCTTTGGTGGTGTTTGGGCGTTGGCCTTTATTTTGCCAGACATGCTGAGCATTTGGCCGAAAAATGGATTGTTCAATGTGATTGCAATTAGCTTGCTACCGACGGCTTTCACACTATTTTATATGTTACCAGAAGCAGGTAGAGGCATGATAGGCCAAAATATTGGCGAATTGATGCCTGTCTTTGTTTTTATCCTTAATTTTGTCTGGGCTCTTGTCACTTATATGACGGGCAGTGTTTTGGGTCTTTTTAAAAGATCATCATTTTAATTTATAACCAACTGATTTAGATTACATCACATGAAAAAGCGTAAATTTCTACTCAAATCTCTTTTGGCTTTATTCTCTCTTGGCTCCATTATGATGGTGCTGGGTGTGATTGTGTTGGCTGGTGTGATGTCTCACTATTCAAATGATCTTCCCAATCATGAAAAGTTAAAAGCTTATAAGCCTCCAATTATGACGCGCTTTTATGCAGGCGATGGAACATTAATCGCAGAATATGCGAGCGAGAAGCGTATCTTCTTACCTGTCTACGCAATGCCTACCCACGTTATTTATGCGTTCTTATCAGCGGAAGATAAAAATTTCTTCTCTCATAAAGGGGTGGATTTTGTCGGTGTTTTAAGGGCTGCTGTTAAAAACATTGATAATGTTCGAAACGGTAGACGTCTTGAGGGCGCTTCAACCATCACACAGCAGGTTGCAAAAAACTTTCTCTTAACCAATGAAGTCAGTTTTGAGCGAAAAATTAAAGAAGCATTATTAGCGTTTAAAATCGAAGATACTTTTTCAAAACAACATATTTTAGAGCTTTATTTAAATGAGATTTATTTAGGAAACCGCTCTTTTGGGGTGGCGGCAGCGGCTTTAAATTATTTTGATAAATCGTTAGATGAATTGAGCATTGATGAGGCGGCCTTATTAGCAGCTCTACCCAAGGCGCCAAGTGATTTTAACCCTTATAGAAATCCAGAGCGTGCAAAAATTCGTCGTGATTGGATTTTATCAAGAATGCATGAAGATGGTTATATTACTGAAAGCCAGATGGAGTTAGCCCAGCTTCAACCAATTTCTTTGGAACGCCCAGAACGTGAGAATTTTCGCAGGGCTCGCTATTTTTCTGAAGAAGTCAGACAAGAGCTGATTGAGCGTTATGGCGAGGACATTATTTATCTAGGCGGGCTTAGTGTTAGAACAACGCTTGATCCAGAATTGCAAGAGATTGCCTTTCAAGCTTTGCGCAAAGGGTTAGAAAATTATGATCGCCGTCATGGCTATCGCGGGCCTCTTCAAACTATTAAAGACATGAAGAATTGGAAGGCTGAATTGGCTGATATTGAAAAGCCATTTGAGGCCAAAGATGAATGGGATTTAGCCGTTGTAACAGGCGCTGATTGGAGGGCGCTGACTTTAGGGTTTAAAGATGATCGTCCAGTTGGAAAAATTTTACTAAAAGACTTGGGCTGGGCAAGACAGACTTTAGATGATGGAAAAGTGGGCGGCGATGTTAATTCAGCAACCAAGGTTGGCTCTGTCGGTGATGTCATTTTGGTTGAGCGAAAACAAGTTGAGCAGGGCGATGATGGAAAAGAAGATTTATCAAACCGTTATGTGCTTCGCCAAATTCCAAAAGTTCAAGGGGCGATTATTGCGATGGATCCACACACAGGGCGTGTGCTCGCAATGCAAGGTGGCTATATCGGCTCAATTAGTAGTTTTAACCGTGCAACACAAGCTAAAAGACAACCTGGCTCTGCCTTTAAGCCATTTGTTTATTTAGCGGCACTTGATGAAGGTTTTACCCCATCAAATTTGGTTCTTGATGCGCCATTTGTTATTGATCAAGGTCCCGGCTTGCCAAAATGGAGACCACAAAACTATTCAAATAAATTTTATGGTCCAACACCGCTTCGCGTCGGGATCGAAAAATCCAAAAACCTAATGACGGTACGTCTGGCAAATCATATTGGTATGGATAAAATCGCAAGCTATGCAAAGCGTTTTGGTGTTGATGATAATATGAAGAAGACATTGGCGATGGCGCTTGGTGCGGGCGAGACAACCTTAAGTGATATCACATCGGCTTATTCTGTTTTTGTTAATGGTGGTAAGAAAATCAGCCCAACATTCATTGACCGTATTCAAGATCGTTCTGGGAAAACGATTTATAAATCTGATAAAAGACCGTGCCCTGATTGTGAGGAGATTAAAGATTGGGATGATGCAACCGCACCAAATATCATTGATAACCGCCCTCAAATTGCAGACCCAAGAACGGCTTATCAAATCACGTCTATGTTAGAAGGCGTTGTTCAGCGCGGAACTGGGGTTAGGCTTCGCGAACTTGATCGCCCTATGGGGGGTAAGACAGGGACAACAAATGATTCTAAAGATGCATGGTTTATTGGCTTTACTCCTGATCTAATCGCAGGTGTTTATATTGGATTTGATAACCCATCACCATTGGGCCCTGGCGAGACAGGTTCTTCAGTGGCATTGCCTGTTTTTAAAGATTTCATGAAGCAAGCACTTGAAGATGAGCCGATTACACCGTTTCGAGTGCCAGAAGGCATTGAGCTTGTAAAAATTAATTCAAAAACGGGAACACCAGCCAAAGCAGGCGATCGCAACACAATTTGGGAAGCGTTTTTACCAGGCACAGAACCAACGCAACAACAATATATGTTGGATAGAAGTGGTTTAAATTTAGTTCGTGGCAATGATCCAACCAGTACAAAACAATCTGCAACATTTGGTACTGGTGGGCTTTATTAATTCTTGAAAAACAATTAGGATAAATAAATTCATTTGGTATAAACTAAATGGAAAAATAATTGATAGTGTAGGTATAGCTGATCCATGGTTATGAATTTAATAAAGAAGAATAAAAGCATCCTTTCGACCGAACAACGCATTGCATCTTTTCCCAATACAGCTTGTGAAGGTTTAAAGTCTGCTGTTGAAATTCGTTGGAATGATTTCCAAGTTCCTTATATCTATGCCGATAATGATACCGATGCGGCCTTTGCCCTTGGCACTGTTCAAGCGCATTTAAGACTGGCTCAAATGGAAGTGGCAAAACGCCTTGCACGTGGACGTCTATCGGAAATGTTTGGCCCCTTTATGTGGGATGTTGATGAAGCCCTTCGTATTTTAGCCCCAGCCAGAGCAGCGTCTCGTGTAATCGATAAAATGCCAACAACAACAAAGAGCTGGCTTGATTCATTTGTTGCTGGTGTTAATCATTATAAAAAGAATTTAAATGAGAATAATACACCTCATGAATATCGCCTTCTTGGGATGGATAAGGATGAACCATGGACAGCAGAAGATTCAATTGCTGTTGGGCGTTTATTTGGAACCGATGTTCACTGGCTAACATGGTTAGAGCAATTACCTCAATCAACACAAGAAGACTTTGCAAGGCTTTGGTCTTATATGCATGATGTTGGCGGCAACGGAGAAGTTAGCTTTAAACAAGTTAAAACAGGTCCAATGTCGAAGGTTAAAAAGGATTTAGCCAAGCTTAAAAATATTCTTCGTGATACACAACGATCGGGCAGTAACTCCCTTGTTATTGCAAAAGAAAAATCAGAAAGCGGCAGTGCTTTAATCGCGAATGATCCGCATCTTGGTTTTATTATTCCCAATGCTTGGTTTATGGCGGCTGTTAATTGTCCCTCATATCACGTGGTAGGTATGATGCCGACAGGTGTGCCTGTTTTTGGATTTGGGCGCACAAAACATTTTGCTTGGGGTGGGACAAATATGCGTGCCCTTTCAAGTGATATGGTTGATGTAACTGATCAGCCAAAGACAGAAATCGTCTCGCACAAAGAGACCATTAAAACACGCTTTTTTTGGAACAAAAAAATTAAAGTCCGCAATACTCCGCATGGTCCAATTGTTAGTGATGCAAAGATTTTCCCAGCACCAAAAGGTCGCGACATCGCCATTCGTTGGGTTGGTCATGATTTAAGTGATGAGACAACATCTCTTTTAAAGGTGGCTGGAGCGACAACATGGGAAGAGTTTTTAAATGCGTTGCCAGAGTTTGCAATTCCACCACAAAACTTCCTCTTTGCTGGGGTTAAAGGCGACATTGGCTATGCCTTGGCAACCAAGTTACCAAAGAGAACGGCTGATCATAAAAACTACCTCATTCATCCATTTGATGTTTATCAAGAAGGCTGGAAAGAGATTTTAGATGCTTCAACCTTACCGCATTCTTATCAACCAGAAGAAAAGTTTTTAGCGTCATCAAATAATAGGCCAGCAGAAACAGAGTATCCAATCGGGCATTTCTTCCCGCAAGATGAGCGTATTAGACGTTTAAAAACAAGGGTTGCAACGGTTGAAAAATGGTCTGTGGCACAACTTAAACGCCTTCAGCGTGATTCAGTCTCTCTCACAAGTTTAGAGCTTAAAGATGCGATCTTTGAAAAATGTAAGCCCTATATGAAAGATTGGTCAAAGAGCTTGGCCGAGTTGGTCAGCATTCTTCAAGAATGGGACGGCTCATATGACAAGGATAGCAAAGGGGCGTATCTGTTTACTGCTTTCCTAATTGAGTTCTCGCCACGGCTTTACAATAAAATTGGTCGCCCTCAGGATTTTGAACAATTTAAAAATGATGCTTATTTCAGGGATCTTTTAAAACGTGATATTTTACGTATCGATCAAAAGAAATTGGCGAAATATACCCGTAAATCTTTAGAAGGTATCTTGCATTATTTAGATGATGGTAAAAAATGGGGCGATATTCAACGCCTACAACTATTCCATTTCTTAGGGCGTGCGCCAATCTTAAAATATTTTTACGACAAGCATGATTTTGCCCATGGCGGTACAAGAGAAACCATTATGAAGGCTGCCCACCCATTAACAATGGATGTGCATAGAACGTATTATGGGGCTCAATCAAGACATATCTCGGACATGGCGGATGAGGATGAAAACTATTTTGTTTTAGCTGGTGGCCAAGATGGATTCCCGAACTCCCAAAACTTTATGGATCAAGCAGAGCTATTCGCCAAAGGCGACTATGTCAAAGTGCCGATGAGTGATGATAAGGTAAGAGAGTTATTCACTCATGAAACAATTATAAAGCCGTAAAATAATTTTATGATAAATCAAAGAGAATGAGAATAATTTGCAAAAAACTTGTTGCAAATGATTTTCATTACCTGTTACTGTATTTTCATGGTTGTTTAAATAAACAGCGTTTAAAAGAGAAAAAGAACAGGGAGTTTTTATCTTGGCAATTATCTGCAATTGTAATGCTTTTAATAGTAAAATGGTGAGAGAAGGGTTGGATCTTTTTAGCAAAGATTTCCCTGAAAAACCAACGGGTCAGGATTTATTTAAACTTTATAAAGATGTTTATGAATGGTGTGGTTTGGAGTTTAAAGGCTTTGAAAAGGCTGGTCCTAAATGCAAAATTTGTTTCGAACAATTCATTGATGAAGCGATTGAAAACTTTTTAAATGAGCGCTTACCAGAAGCTGTTATTGACTATATTAAAGATGAGGCTTTGCGCAATCATGGTGCGCCCGCTGTTCGTCGTAAAAAACAAAAAGAGCATGAAGAAAAACAACAAACTGTAATTGTCGTTTTGTCTGATAAAAAGAAAAAGCCTAAAAGACCAGCTCTCATCTAGATAGTCATCTTTTTTACCAAAAAAATAAATTATCTTTTGCATGGTTTCCTAAAGCCAAGTAGACTTCGTGGTGTTTAACCGATCTATAAAGGATTATACAATGAAAAAAATAATGAGTGTTTTAGCACTTTTGACATTAGGAGTATTTTTAATGGTATCGAACGCAAACGCAGAAGTTGATCAAGACAACTTACTGACATTAGAAACAAATAAAGGCACAGTTGTTATTGAAATGCGCCCAGATTTGGCACCAAAACATGTTGCCCGTATTAAAGAATTGGCATCATCTGGTTTTTATGATGGGATCGTTTTCCACCGTGTGATTGAAGGATTTATGGCACAAACTGGTGATCCAACTGGAACTGGTACTGGTGGCAGTGGTCAGAATATTGATGCTGAATTCTCGAACGCACCATTTGACCGTGGTGTTGTTGGGATGGCACGTGCGGCCAATCCAAATAGTGCTGACAGCCAGTTTTTCATCATGTTTGATGAAGGTCATTTCTTGAATGGTCAATATACTGTTTGGGGACAGGTTATTGAAGGCATGGATTCGGTTGATGCAATCAACCGTGGCGAGCCACCTGCAAACCCAGATAAAATTGAAAAAGCTTACCTAGGTATGCCTCAATAAAAGATTATAAAATTTTAAATTTAAAGAAGCCTTACAATATAGACTTGTGAGGCTTTTTTTTATCCGTTACCATATTTTAAATATTAGGGATTAAAAATTTAGCAAATAAAGGGATCATGTGCCATGCTGAGCGCAAGTATCAAATCAATATTACCGTTTTCTAAAGAAACCATTTCGGCAAACTCTGACATTGAAGAACGCTGGTGGAAAGATGCTGTGATTTATCACATCTATCCACGATCATTTCAAGATAGCTCAAATGATGGTGTCGGGGATTTAAGAGGGATTGCTGATCGTCTTGACTATGTTCAAAATTTAGGCGTCGATGCTATTTGGATATCGCCGTTTGTCAAATCACCAATGAAAGATTTTGGCTATGATGTGTCTGATTATTGTGCGGTCGATCCAATTTTCGGCACTATGGATGACTTTGAATATTTGATGGCACAAGCAGATAAACATGGGCTTCATGTGCTCATGGATTTGGTCTTTAGTCACACTTCGGATCAACATAAATGGTTTAAGGAAAGTCAGAAAAACGAAGAGGGCAATCCTTATAATGATTACTATGTTTGGGCTGATCCAAAAGAAGATGGAACACCGCCAACAAATTGGTTGTCTCATTTTGGTGGCCCTGCGTGGAGTTGGGATTCAAAACGTGGTCAATATTATCTTCATAATTTTTTATCCTGCATGCCTGATTTAAATGTTCATAATGAAGCCGTTCAAGAAGAGCTCTTAAATGTTGTTCGATTTTGGCTCGATAAGGGCGTTAGTGGTTTTAGGCTTGATGTCATTGATTATTATTGTCATGACCCACGCTTTTTTGATAACCCGCCAGCCTATAAAAAGCCAAAGCGTTTTGAGCCTTATTTAATGCAAGACCATCGCTATAACAGAAATCATGAAAATGCTTTTCCATTTTTAAAACGCATGCGCGCTGTTTGTGATGAGTATCAACAAAAACGTGGCAATAGTGATATTATGATGGTTGCTGAAATCTCCGAAGCTGGCACCATTGAACAAAGCGCCTTATATACGGCTGGCGATGATTTAATTCACACCTCATATTGTTTTGATTTTCTTGGGCATGAATTTACCCCAAGTCATATTAAATCCACTTTCGAGATGTATGAGATGAAAGCGCCCGAAGGCTGGCCGAGCTGGTCGTTCTCAAATCATGACACAGAGCGCGTCTTAACCAGATGGTCACAAGTTTTAAAAGTTGATGATGAAGCTCTTAAAAATCGATTGGCAAAGCTGAATAATGCGCTTTTGATGTCATTATCTGGGACTGTTTATCTCTATCAGGGGCAAGAGCTCGGTTTAGAAAATGTAGATATCCCATTTGATAAAATCCGAGACCCGTACGGTAAATTCCAATATCCCGAAAATAAGGGGCGTGACGGATGCCGTACGCCAATTTTGTGGAATGATAATGCAAATGAGGGGTTTGGCTTTACCAAATCGTCAGA
Source organism: Rickettsiales bacterium (assembly GCA_002720935.1). Classification (GTDB taxonomy): domain Bacteria; phylum Pseudomonadota; class Alphaproteobacteria; order Micavibrionales. Next base: position 14,997 of record PBIV01000047.1, read on the forward strand.
AGCTTGGCTTCCATTTGGCAATGAGGCACAAAAAAAATCTGTTCTTGTTCAAGATCAAGATGATGAATCAATCTTGGCATTTACCAAGAAAATGATACAACTTAGAAAAGCGACAAAAAGCCTATCGCAAAATGCGGACTTAAAATTTATTCATGCTGATGATCAGATTTTAATTTTTGAGCGCAACACGGATAGTGAGAAGGCACTATGTTTCTTTAACATCTCAAAAGAAAAAGGAAAGTTTGAAGCCGATGCCCAATCTTTTGAGCCTCTTATTTCACAAGGGCTTGAGCTTAAAAACGGTGCTTTTGAGTATGTAGCTTTTGGATTTGGCATCTTAGTCTCAAAATAAGAATTATTTACATAAAATAGATTGAAAAAAGTACCTTTTTTATGTATATTATACGGCTATGAGCTATATTTTATCATCAAAAGAGTTTTTAGACGCTTACTATGCTTATGAAGAGGGGCAGAAGTGCGGGGCTGCGAACAGTTATGATGATTTTGATGATGAGTATTTTGACGGATCTGAATTCGATTTAATTAAAAATATTCCACAAAGCTTAACTGAACTTGAATATCTTCAATTTTATATGGAACATAAAGGTGTAAGCTCGGAAGATTATGATATCTTTCTAAAAACGTTTAAGGGTAAAACGGTCTCTTCTTTAAAAAGAAAATTGTCTTTTGGGACTAAACTGTCTTTAGATGTTGATTTGGTTTTAGGGCAAGATGATTCAGTTCTTTTTGTCGTCAGCTATTCAGATGATGATATTTCCTTTCATAGCCAACGCTATCTTTACACAGATGATCGAACGGCGCAGCATGACAGTTTTCAAATCACAAGACATGAAGACTGCTCATCAAAATATGCTTACTTGGGAAGTTTATTTACACGAAATTTAATTGAGCTTTATGATGAAATTGGAATTGATCAAATCACAATTCCTAACCCGATAGATGTTGGCACAAGGCTATGGTTAGCGATGGGATTTGTCTTACAAGAAGATGATTGGCAGAGTGTTCGTAAAAATTTTGTTGAGGTTTTCAGGAAATCTTCTATGAAAGAAAAAAAGAAAGAAAGCCTTATTTCTCAATTCTTAAGTAAGGGCCCAAGAGTTGTAAATGCCCTTGCTAGGTCAAAAACTAAAGAAGCAGATATCTTTTTCCGTGAATTATCAAACTTACAAGATACGAATAAAAACGCATATGACCCTAATTTACTGGGGCAGGGGTATGTTGCAAATTTAAAATGTCCTATTCAGCGTAAAAAATTTGATCGTTATTTTAAAGATCGTAATCTCGAGCCACCTAAGTATCAATCCGCGGATCGAAAAGGAAACTTAAGTCAAAAAAGAAAACGTAGAGTTTTTGCTGCATAATTTTTGTACGGGTTAAATAGTATGAGTACACTAAATTTTAATAGATTTATAAAAGCCTTTGAAGAGCACACACAAGATGTGTTTTTTGAAAATGATGAAGATAGAAGAATACAAGAGATGCGTTTTCTATCTGATTATTTAAAATCAAAACGAGGGCGCACGAGTTACTATGATCGTTATTGTGAAGTTTTTAGAAGTTTGAGCCCAAGCCAAGTTAAAAAACAACTATCCAAATCAATTGATCTAGATTTGGATATTCAATTGGAAATGATGTTATATTCTCCATGCACTATGAATATTGAAGTCGAGAATGAAGAGATAGAAATCACTGTAAACAGATATATTGATCCAGAGGAAAACACTGTTGAAGAGATGTTAATTGGCGCTACCAGAAATGATGGGTTTGAACATACCCACGCTTATATTGGTAGTATTTTGGTTCGCAATTCAATTGAGGTTTTTGAGCACGCTCAATATAGTCAAGTTATTATCCCAGCACCAGTAATGGACGGTTATAAACATTGGTTAAAAATGGGGTTTATGTTGCGCCAAGAAAAATGGCCAATCATTCAAAAGAAAATAGCGGAAGTTGTTGGACGAACCGTACATAGCCCAAATAAAAAGAGCCTCATTTCCCGTTTTTTGAAAAGTGGGCCCCGTGTTGTAAATGCACTTGCGCTAGATAAAGGCGAGCAAGCAACACAGTTGTTTAAGGATTTTCAAAAAACCAATTCAAATCCAAATCCAGATCCTGTTTTTTGTAAAGAAGAATATTATTTTGATTTAAAGAGCAAAAGACAAAGAGGGATGTTAGCTAGTTTTTGTAAGCGTCGGACTTTAGCACCGCCAGATTTTAAATTTGTACCTAGAAAAGCAAAGTCAGCACAAATCAGTAAGCAAAAACTTTAAGGGCAAAACTTAGCCGACAAGTAAATCTTGTTTTTCTAATTTTAAGATCTCATCTCTAATTTTTGCGGCTTCTTCAAATTCTAAATTAGCTGCGGCTTTTTTCATTTTTTCTTCTAGCATCTTGATATGAGCTTTTAAATTATCGCCGATTAGCATGGCTTGATCATTTGCGCTATCGGCCGCAGCATAAAGTCTGGTTTCATCTTGGCTGTAGTCTTTGGAACTATCCACAATCTGTGCGATTTTCTTAACAATTGTTGTGGGGGTAATGCCATGTTCTTCATTATATTCGAGTTGTTTTTCACGGCGTCTGCTGGCCTCTTCTAAGGCGCCCTCAATACTTTTTGTCATCTTATCGGCGTAAAGGATTGCCCGTGCTTCGGCGTTTCTTGCTGCACGTCCAATGGTCTGGATCAGAGATGTCTTTGAGCGTAAATACCCTTCCTTATCAGCATCAAGAATGGCAACCAATTTACATTCAGGAATATCCAAGCCCTCACGAAGAAGGTTAATGCCGATCAGGATATCAAAAGTCCCAAGGCGTAAATCTCGGATGATTTCAATACGCTCTAATGTGTCGATATCTGAATGCATGTAGCGGGCTTTTAGCCCCGCTTCACTTGTATATTCGGCCAACGCTTCTGCCATTTTCTTGGTAAGCGTTGTGACTAAAATACGACCACCTGTTTCAATCACTTTGTGACATTCATCAAGCAAATCATCAACTTGGTTTTTGGTTGGGCGGATAATGGCTGGCGGATCAACAAGTCCAGTTGGGCGGACAACCTGTTCCACAAACTCGCCATTGGTTTGCTCTAATTCCCAAGTTCCAGGGGTGGCAGAAACATAAACTGTTTGCGGTCTAAATTTATTCCATTCTTCGAATTTTAACGGACGGTTATCTTTACAAGATGGCAATCTAAAACCATATTCTGATAATGTGTCTTTACGTGCTCTATCGCCTTTATACATGCCCCCGATTTGTGAGACCATCATGTGGCTCTCATCAACAAATAACAGCGCATTTTCGGGCAGATATTCAAATAAAGTTGGGGGCGGGTCACCAGGGGCACGTCCCGTCAAATAACGTGAGTAATTTTCAATTCCATTACAAGAGCCTGTTGCTTGCAGCATTTCTAAATCAAATTGAATGCGTTGCTCTAAGCGTTGAGCCTCTAAAAGCTTGCCTTGTTCTTCAAACTCTTTTAAACGGCTTTTTAGCTCTTGTTTAATCTGTCCAATGGCTTGTGAAATAGTGGGGCCAGGTGTGACATAGTGCGAGTTCGCATAAAGTTTTATCTTCTCTAAATTGTCTGTTTTTGAGCCGGTTAAAGGATCAAATTCTGTAAGTTCTTCAATCTCATCGCCAAACATTGAAATGCGCCATGCTCTTGCTTCTAAGTGAGCGGGGAAAATCTCTACGACATCGCCACGCACTCTGAAGGTTCCGCGCTCAAAACTAATGTCGTTGCGTTTATATTGAAGTTTAACAAGCTCTTGGATCAACTCTTGGCGATCCATCATGTCACCAGATTTCACACTTAAGGTCATAGCTTGGTAATCTTGTGAAGACCCGATACCATAAATACAAGAGACAGAGGCAACAATGATCACATCATTTCTCTCAAACAAAGATCGTGTCGCGGAGTGGCGCATGCGGTCAATTTGTTCATTTATCGAGGATTCTTTTTCAATAAAAGTATCACTGCGCGGGACGTAAGCTTCTGGCTGATAATAATCATAGTATGAGACAAAATATTCAACCGCATTATTGGGGAAAAACTCTTTAAACTCGCCATAAAGTTGGGCAGCTAGAATTTTATTCGGCGCTAAGACGATGGCTGGACGTTGTGTTTCTTGGATAATATTCGCCATGGTGAAGGTTTTACCAGAGCCCGTCACACCAAGAAGAACTTGGTCTGTTAAGCCATCACCAATACCAGTGACAAGATTTTCAATAGCGGCGGGTTGATCGCCCGCTGGTTTAAAATCTGATATAAGTTCAAAAGGGATATCCATAGTGTTTGAAATAGCATATTAAGCGCTGAATTCAAGAACAAACTCGACTTTAAAATTTATTTGATTAACCGTGAAATTGCTTTTTACGAGGTGTTGAAGCTGCCATCTGATAATCTGTTACAGGCTTTTGCTCTGATTGTCTTAGAGAAGGGATGTGTTTAACAAAACCAGTAATGGGATGAATTGTTACAAGCGCATCTGTTTCTTTGTGGAGCAAACATGTCGCTGCTTGTAAATAAGGCGTTAATCGATCCTCATGCTTATGGGCGTAAGTATATCTATAGCCCATAGACAAATAACGCTCTACAAGAGCGTCATGTTCAGGATGATTAAAACTAAAAACTAAAGCCATTTTTATATAACTTAAAAATTATGGTTAAAAAACAAGTCTACTATAAATGGGATTGAAAAAGCTATAATTTTCTTATTATAAGATGAAAATTGAAACAATATTAAGCAAAGCCAAAATCGCACCGATACAATATGTCGTCATCAAAATAGATTTTGGATAACCTTTGGTATCAAGCTGTGTGAAAAGCAAAATATTGCATAGTAGAGACACGGTAAAGTGTAGCTTCAACCAACTGCTCCATTCTGGCATGATAAGCCATGTCACACCAAGGCTTCCGTTTAAGGTAACGGCACTCCAAATATACCAAGTTTTAGCGTGTTTTCGAAAAGAGCTGGTTGCGGCAACACCCATCCAAATAAGAGACGGTGTTAAAACCCAAATAAAGATCAGCCACGTATCTAAATAAAGCTGTGCATCTGTAATAAAACCGAGAACAAATGCGATATTATAGCGCACCAATGAAATTCCAACCATGATCGTTGCAAACATCATGACATAAGCAGGAAGCAGCTTTTCATAAAAAAGAATTGAAAATCGTCTTGAAAAAGTCAGATCGTAAAAATCGATATCATTTTGGGGCGGCTTCACATCAGTTGCAGTGTTCCAGCCCCCGTAGTTCGGTTTTTCAAATTTGTGATTACTGTGTTTCTTAGGATTGTTGTTCATTACTTAGATAATACCATAATTTAACAAGGAAAGGCATCAAAAAGCGCTAATGAAATCGCTGGTGCTGCAATAAAGGGATCATTCATCTCATACTGATGCAAATAATCGATAACTTGAACAACAACATCTTCCATTTTGGCATCTTGAGGGATACAAAAATCAACCGTAGGAGCCGTTCCAAGAGAGCGAATAAGAACATGGTAATCGATCAAGCCTTCGATATAGCCAATGCATCTTGTGTTGTCTTGCGCGTTTTGGCTTTTACACAGCTCAACCAATTCGCCCCCAGATAAGGATTTAAGGCTTAAAGCCTGTGATTGCGCGCTCGCACTGCTTGGCAAAGCAAGCAGAGATAGCCCAAGGGCAAAAACCGTGATTACGGTTATCTTTTTTAAATTGTTTAAAAGCATGCGAGGATTCATAACGATCTCCATTAATTTCGTCAAGCGCTATATTTTTAGTTACATCTTTAACAAGCGGACTTGGCGAGAAGTTCATTATTTTCTAACCTGCACTCGCCACCAACAATCTCGAAATAATTGATTTTATCTTTGGCTGGGATACGGGCGTGGGGCAGAGCGGTTATTTTTAAGATAACCATCAAATCATGATAGGAAAATGAGATGACCATTTCTCTTTTAACTTTGAAATGGGGCTTTATCGTTTTGTGTCCATTAATACGGACATGACCATCCTCGCAAAATTTGCAGGCAATGGATTTTGATTTAAAAAAACGGGTTCTGTGCAGAAAACTATCAAGTCGTAAACTGACGAGTTGCTCCATATACACTTACCCCTAAACTTATCCTAGAAGATCAAGTTGCTTTGCTGGCTCTTCAGCTTTTGTATCTTCTTGCTTAGGTGCTTCTTTTGAAGCTTCTTTTTTTTGCTCAGATTTTTCAGCCTTTTGTAGCTTTTCTTCCTTCTTAGGGGCGTCTTTTTCTAAATCCTCTTTTAAAGAAGCTAGGCCTGCAAATGGATTGTTAAGCGGTGCCGCTACTTTGGCTTTCGCAAAGTTCTTTTCTTGTCGATCTTTCTTGCTTGTATGTGTCTTATGGCGTGGGTTTTTCTCTGCTTTTGATGGCATTGTCGCTGTTTTTTCAACATGCTTGCTTGGCAGTCGGTAAAGACGTTTTTCTTTATCCTTAACCTTAAAGCCCATACGGAATAGAAGCTTGTGCGCGCGTCCAAAATCAATCCCGATCATATTGACCATTTCATTGGTAAGCTCAACCAAGCCTTTGTCCGCTGTCTCATATAGTTTTGAGTTTAAACGCTCTAACATATCAAGGCGCACGGCTGTTTTACCCAATGGCATGAAACCAAGCAGGGATGAGTAAACCGCATGAGCATCATTTTTTAATGGGTATGAGGTATGACCGCCATCCATTAATGAAAAACGATTATCAGGATTGGCAACATTCCACAAAACACTGTGCAATTCTTGGTTTTTACGCACTAAAATCGCCTTGTGGTAAATTGTGAAGGCACCTAAATAAATGCCTTTTTTCTTTAAACGGCCTTTTTGTTCTAAATCAAGGCTATCCATGATGTCAGCCACTTTTGAGCGCTCAATCCAGCCAAGGTTTTCAAACACTTGGAAAAGAACACCACTAACTAGACCGCTTTCATCAGGCTTTTCTAAATCAAGGAAACTGCCCAATTGATCTTGAATAATCGCCTTCATCCAGTCTTTTAAAAGGGTGGTTAGACGATCGGCTTGCTCCGAGGTTAGATAATCTTTGTTTAGAAGAATGATGTTTGGCGAATATAGGTCAGGGCCTTCAATAAGGCGGGCAATACTCTCGCCTTTCCATTGGATCATCGCATCTTTTAAGTACTCAAGATCCGTGTTATCCGCTTGGATTGCGTTAATCATCTGCTCAAAATGGGCAGAGAGAACAGGGCGAACACTTTTAATCAGTGTCTTTTTATCTTCTTCAAATGTTCCAGCATAAGGCTCAAACCCAAGACCTTTGATCTTGCCAAGGGTCATGTCCCCAATAATGATTTCTTTATTCTCAGAGATTTTAGCGTCCATTTCCAATTTTAACTTCATCCTTTTTAATAATAATGATGACTCTTTATTCACAAACCGTGCAGCGAGCCGTTCATGTAGTGTGTCTGATAATTCATCTTCTAATTTCAGTGTTTTTTCACGCCACTTTTGTGCGTTATACAACCAATCGTTCTGATTTGCAACATATCGCCACACTCTTATTGCGGCTAATCGGTTCATAAGGCTGTCAATTGTACCATCCATACGGTTAATTCGCTTAAGTCGAGCCTCAATTAAGTCTTCCCGAACGCGCCCCTGACAGTCTTTTAAATCGCCCAAACGATCAAAGAAAATCTGCTTAATCAGGTTCGTATGGTCGTCATTCATGGTTTTCTTAAAATCAGGAATTTGACAGCACTCCCACAATAAACGCACGATTGCAGGATTTTGTTTCAATTTTTGGATATCAGGATCGATTTCTAATTTCTTTAGCGCCAAATAATCTGTGGCAGGGCGCCCACGTCTAAAATAATCAGAAAGCCTGTGATTTTGCGCTGGTTTATCTTCTAAAGATCGGATCAATGCCTTGATTGAGCGAAAGCTCAAATTGCTGTTGCGCCAATAAATATAGGTTGCAGGCTCAAACTCATGATTTTGAATGGCTTGATAGGTCAGATCATTTAGCTCTTTTGCCTCGCCCGTAACCCCAAACGACCCATCGGTTTTAAATCTGCCCGCACGTCCTGCAATTTGGGATATTTCAATACGCTCCAAAGGCCTTGATTTTTTGCCATCATATTTGAACATCTTGGCAAAGGCGACATGATGAATATCTAAATTTAAGCCCATACCAATCGCATCGGTGGCGACCAGATAATCAACCTCGCCCTTTTGATAAAGGGCAACTTGGGCATTTCTGGTGCGAGGCGATAGCGCACCTAAGACAATTGCCGTTCCGCCTTTTTGCCTGCGAATAATCTCTGCGATTGTATAAACATCATCAACTGAAAAAGCAATAATCGCTGATCGTGGGGGAAGGCGTGTTAGTTTTTTATAACCACGATAGGTTAAATGGGAAAAGCGTTCTTTTTGAATAAACTCAATATCGTCATCCAGATGTTCTAACATTGGCTGCATAATGTCTGAGCCGATAAAGACAGTTTGCTCGCTGCCTCGACAATTTAAAATACGATCGGTAAAAATGTGCCCACGTTCTGGGTCTTGGGCAAGCTGAATTTCATCAATTGCCACAAATTCTAAATCAAGTGAGGTTGGCATGGATTCTGTCGTGCAAAAATAATACCGCGCATTTTTCGGCACGATCTTTTCTTCGCCTGTTAAAAGGGCGATATGGGCTGGCCCGAGCTCTTTTAGGGCACGATCATAATTCTCTCTCGCCAGTAGCCTTAATGGAAAACCCATCATGCCACTGTTGAAAGTTAACATTTCTTGGAAAGCATCAAAGGTTTTACCCGTATTTGTTGGCCCCAAAAGTGCTTTAATCTTGCCTTTATTTTTATACATGGTAAAAAAATAGTGTGATTGTTATCTCATTGCGAGAAATTTTTTTATTTAAGGAATTAAATATGTCTCTGATTGTTCGCCTATTCTCATTTGTTTTTCTATTATGCTTGTTTTTTACATCTAATGCCCATGCTATTGAAATTAACGAGCAAGGCGCTGATAAGCTAAGAGATCAAATCCAGCAACAAATTGCTGATTGGCAAAAAAAGATTAAGTCACAAAATGAACCTTATGAGCTTGATTTTGATGGCTTGTTGATGGTTGAACCTGTTGATAACAGTTATTATGCCGTAACCTTCCCGAAAATTAATATGTTATTAGAAAAAGACATGAAGGTTGATATCGGTATGGTTGCCGCCAATGTAATCCCGATTGAAGCCCCTTATGAGAATGCGCCTGAAATGTGGTCTGTGGCAACGGCATTGCCAACACCGTGGTTGTTGCAAAAGGGCGATAAAATTACAGGGCGCCTCTCTATTGGGCAACAGCAAGTGACGTATCTTTGGGTGCCAAGCTGGAATATGGCTGTGAATGTCAATATGGATATCAAGGATATTAAATTCTTTGATTTTGAAAATGGCTTTAAGGGCGCTATTCAAAGTTGGTCACATAAAAGTGATTATCAACCGACAGAAAAGCTTAATGCAAACTCAGAACCGCTTTGGGCGGGCGGCGATCAAAGCCAGATGAGAGGGTTGTCGATTTTAAATGACGATAAAAATGTTGAAGTGCGTGTTGCAACGCTTGATTATCAAACTCAAACAACTGATTTTGATTTCCAAGAAATAGCAAGAGCCGCCCAAGATTTAGAAGAATTTGCAAGCTATAAGGCTGATGAACAACAAATGACATCGGCAGATGTGACGACAGTCTTTAATTTTTTCCAAAGGCTGGCGGGAAGCTATGGTGAATCAAAAGGCACATTTTCTGTCAAAGATATCTATGTGAAGTCGCCATCACAAAATGATCCGACAAAAATTGATGAATTTAAAATGGCAGAACTGAATTCCGTCAGCGATATTTCTGACAATAGATTTGCGGTTTCTATGGATATGATTAATCTTGCCCCAGCAGGAGGCGAGCTTGATCCAAATATTCAGCGATTTATGCCAATGGATTTTAAAATTGCCTATGCGATGGAGGACTTACCAGAGTGGGAGCAATTTGAAAGCCTCATGCAAAAAGCGGCAAAAATTGATGAATTGCAAACGCAATATAATGCTGAACAAATGAAAACAATGGACATGTCTAAATGTAAGGCCGTGCCACAAACAAAATGTATTAAGCCCAACCCACAGATCAAAGCGATGAATGATCAGCTTATGCAAGAGGCTTTAAAAACCTTTCAAGATGCTGGAACAAAAATTGAGATTAATAACTTTTTATTTGATTTAAATCAGGTGGCTCTGGATATTCAAGGCGAAGGTCAATTTGTTGAAGGGGCAAAATTCGGGGCTGCGGGTGTTGTCAAAGTCTTCTTAATGGGGCTTGATAATTTAGCAGGAGTTGATACAAGTGCTTTGCCAGATGCCGCCCAAGGTCAAGGGGCAATGTTGCAACAAGCCCAAGGTTTCTTGCCTATGTTACAAATGTTGGGTAAAGTGGTTGAGCCTGCAAAAGTTGGCCCGAATGGTGAGACAATCCCAGAAAAGCGTCTTTATGAATTCAATGTCTCAAAAGAAGGCAACATTACTATGAATGGTAATGACCTTTCCCAGATGATGGGGATGATGGGCGGTGCTCCAAAGGGCAGACCTCAACAATAATTTTAAAATAAACCCTCTTGAAAATAAGAATGGTTTTTTTATATTTCATTTAAATCATAATTAACGATCTAAATAACAATTTAGAATGCGAGGGCTATTATGGCACAGACAAAGAAAAAACAAGGCAATCAAACATTTGAATTTCAAGCAGAAGTCAGTCGCTTATTAGATATTGTTGCAAATTCGCTTTATTCTGATCGTGATGTGTTTTTAAGGGAGTTGATCTCAAACGCATCTGATGCTTGCGATAAAAGACGGTATGAAAGCTTAAAAGATGAGAGCATTGCGCTTGATAACAATGATTATCAAATCAAAATTATTCCCAATCAAGAGGCAAAAACGTTAACCATTCTTGATCCAGGTATTGGCATGGATGAGCAAGAATTAATCGATAATTTAGGCACGATTGCGAAATCGGGCACAGCTGCATTTGCTTCTGAAAAGTTGAAAAAAGATAAAACGGGCGATGATGTTCAAGAAGCCGAGACAACAGATATCCAAAATCACACCGATTTAATCGGTCAATTTGGTGTCGGGTTTTATTCAGCATTCATGGTGGCGGATAAGGTTGAGGTTATAACGAAAAAAGCAACATCAGAAAATAGCCAAGCCTATCTTTGGAGTTGTAGTGGTTATGCATCTGGGCAATCTGGTTTTACAATTGAGCCAACAACGAAAGAAGACTTTGGAACGCAGATTATCTTATATTTAAAAGATGGGGCGCAAGAGTTTTTAAAGCGTGATAAAATTGGCGATATCGT
>PBIV01000048.1 GCA_002720935.1 Rickettsiales bacterium
CATCGCGCCCTGGCCAAGCACACGCTTTACACCGTAGGAACCGAACGAATCGCTTGATGAAATACTTGAGTTACCTGATGGCGCTATTGTTTCGGAGTCTATGTAGTCTGATTCTGAGTGCTTATCGTCGGGATTCATACGTAAAACTTCTTCTTTGAAGATTGCGACTACAGTCACATCTATTTCTACTTTGCTCGTGCAGGCAACGCGTTTTGGATCAATCGCAGTGAGGTGATGGACTCTAATTTCTCGATTGGTGCAACAGCAATGAAGTCGCCTTCTGTACCATAGAGGGTATAGTTTTTTCCCGGTACTACGACCCAATCATGCTCAAACAACATAACTGGCGCTGGGATGTCTTCGGTGATCTCTCCGCCAAAATCGACTGTCATCAGCTTGTTGTCATTCTGGTAGAAGATCTTCCTGCCATCATTTGACCACTCAGGATAATAGCCTCCGTCAACTGATATCTGGCGGGCATTCGCTGAATCAAACGGTACAGGTGATAGGAATATCTCATACGTACCTGTCCGATTTGATACAAATGCCACCCAATTGTCATCTGGGGACACTGCTGCTCCCCATTCGTTGACCTCAACATCAAATGTCATTTTCGATAGATCCGAATTACCCGAGGCATCATAGATCGCCTTATTCACATCCAACAGCATTATGTCCATCGTGGAACCAAATGAAGCCCGTTGGTACCAACTGTCGAATTCACCGATCTTTTGCCGTTTACCGCCAAAGGCTGACATTTTGTAAAGACATGTTTTGTCAGCCTCTTTGGACCTGTAGTAGATCTCTTTACCGTCAGGCGTCCATGTAGGATCCCTGTTTGCTCCTTCATTTGTGAGTTTCCTGATCGTCTTTTCATGTAAGTCGTATATCCAAATATCATCACGTTGTGCAACAACCGGAACCGCTAAATATCGTTCATCCGGCGACAAGTCAAAACGAACAAATCCGCCCGCAGGGAAATTCTCAAGCTTTTCTTTTACCTCGCCATCAGAACCCATGATCGCAAAATAGCCCTGCTCGATTCGGGGACCTTCCACAAACACAATGGTGCCGTCATTTGAAATACCATAATGAGCATTGGAGAAGTGACCGTTTCCGGCCACTCGTGAAGCCAAAAGGATTTCATCTCCTGCGAGCGACGTGCTCTCGACATCGAAGGCCTTCGCATATAACCCTCCGCCCCGTGAATAGACTAGATAGCCCAGCTCACAATACTTCACATGCATTCCGAGGATGCCAAGTGACACTACCGATCCATCTGCCGGATTAAAAACCTTTGTCGCGGCATAGTCACCGGTATTACTGTCACCGATTGTCGTAAATATGAGACGTCCATCCGGAAGGTTTGACGGGTACAGTACACCACCGATTTGAGTATCGATCAACTTTTCTCTACTGCCGCCTAATTCCGAAATACGCCAAAGATAGGACGTTTCTTCAGTTGGAAAGTAAATATACCCGTCAGTTTGCCATGTGCCTGCGGAGCCAACTTCGGTATCTGCAAGCGTCTTGACTGTACCGCCGTCGGAGCTAACGACACAGAGTTTATCATCCAGGATGAAAGCAACCTGCTTGCTATCTGGTGAAAAGAACGGACTGTGGGCCCCTTCGGTGCCTTCGACTACAACAAACTCAAATCCGCCCATGTTCCGAAGTATCAATGGATCGGTAGGTTTACCCGACGAATAGGCAATCGACATACCGTCAGGCGACACCGCAAGAGTCGTAATCCAACAGGCTTCCGAGTCAGTATTAAGCGATATTGGAGTCGGCAATGCGATTTCAGAATAGAAAGGCGTAAGCGGCATAGCCGATTCTTTTCCGGTCGCTTCGTCAGGGGCATCGGCAGTTAAAAGCCAACCCACAAACATCCCAATTAGACACGTACTGATAAATGCTGTAGCAAACATTGCACGCTTAGCAGGACTCACTCGCGCAACAGTCGGCCGGATCGCAGAAGCGTTAACACTGCCACTCTTCCCACCGATCACTTCTTCCAACTCAATCCGGATCATGCCGGCATCCGGCAAACGTGTATCAACATCCTTTTGAAGACAGCGTTCAATGATTTTTACCAGCGGCGCCGGAGTATGCTTGGGAAGTTTCGACCAGTCTGGTTCATCCTGCAGGATGCCTACCAGCGTGTCCGAGATGTTGTCGCCACCGAAGACTCGCTCACCTGATAACATCTCAAAGAGAATACAACCAACTGCCCACAGATCGGCGCGCTTATCCACTGTTCGGCCACGTGCCTGTTCCGGACTCATGTACGACGGTGTACCAATTACCTGCCCCGCTGCTGTTTGCGCCACCTGATCAACCGATGATCCGGATCCACCTATCCGAGTGTTCTTAGCGAGTCCGAAGTCCAGCACCTTTACTTTAAAACTGCTGGTTAGACGAATGTTCGCCGGTTTTAAATCTCTGTGTACTACGCCGTGGTTATGCGCCACTTCAAGCGCAGATGATATCTCCAGTGCGATTTGAAGGATCTCTGATAACGACAGATCCGTATTGGCAATCACATCGTCGAGCCCTTGCCCTTCCACATATTCCATCACCAGGCAATGTTGACCTTCGATTTCCTCATGACTGTAAACCGTCGCGATATTCGGATGGCTTAACGATGCCAGAAGTGTCGCTTCACGCTTAAAGCGGGCAACTCGATCAGCATCACCTGCGAATTCCGTTGGCAACGTCTTAATTGCAACCGTACGATCCAGTTTCGAATCCACTGCCTCATACACGATTCCCATCGCGCCCTGGCCAAGCACACGCTTTACACCGTAGGAACCGAACGAATCGCTTGATGAAATACTTGAGTTACCTGATGGCGCTATTGTTTCGGCATCAATAAATTCTGCCTCTGTCTTGTTTGGGCTATCTTCGCTGCTCATTAATAGATTCTTTGAACAATCAGTTGGCTGTTTGAAGCTGTGCGTATTTGATTCCGAGTTGTTATCCTACTCCACACTAACTGCATTACACAAACCACCCCTTCAGTGGCTGTTTATGCGTATCCGATCTGTAATCGAATCCCGTCCCGCGAGATTCTACAGCAGGTGTTTAGATACATACATTCAGTCGTGGTACGCTTAGGTATGTAACGGTACCTGTACCGAGATAGAGTTACCTAACTGGCGGACCTACGGCCCGCCCGAACTCTTTTGAATCTTCCATCGTAGCACTCGTCGCTTCACTTCTCGGACTACGCTACCAAACTCCGACCCACGGTCGTCATTGGACATAGGCCAAATTGACAACACTTCTTTCTGTGAACTCTGTGTCCTCTGTGGCTAAAAACAACTCATTAAAGCCACAGAGGACACAGAGTTCTCAGAGGACAGATTACGCAAGAAGTTCACTCATATCGCCCGTGCTATCAGCAAATCCATCATGCTCGATCCCCATGCGGTCAAGCATTGTGACAAACACGTTAGCCAAAGGAGTATCTGCACCAAAACGCAGGTATTGATTGTGCTTAAACCCAAGTGTATTTCCACCGGCTAGTACCAGTGGATAGTTGTTGTTATTGTGCGTCTTGCTATTACTGCTGCCGTAGAACACAAGTGTGTTATCGAGCATGGTGCCTTCGCGTTCTTCGGTTTCACTCAACCGCGTTAAGAACCTCGCTAACTGTTCGGTCAACAATTGGTCGAATCGACCTAGCTTTTCAGCGCCATCTTTTTTGCCTGCGCCGTGAGCTAGTCCATGCCAGTTACCCTGAAGTCCGATACAGGCGGGAAATGCGTTAGCAATTGTAGTTGCACCTGCAACCTGTCCGAGCATATACGTCGCCAGACGTGTTGAGTCAGTTTGAAACGCCAGGAACACTAAGTCGTACATAGCTTGCATGTACTCAACCGGCAAACTCTGGTCCACGGCCAGATTCACAGCATCTTCGTCAACCGAGGGTTTTGGTATATCTAACCACGCTTGAGAACGCTCGACTCGTTCTTCAATATCACGAACACTTGACAGGTACTCGTCCAATTTACGTTGGTCTTGCTTACCAAGCCTGTTCTTCATCGACCGACTGTTTTCCAGGACAAGGTCCAGAATACTTCCGGTGTTTTCCAGTAGCCGGCGTTTTGCTTTAGAGGTTGCATCACCAACGCCGAACATACGATCAAAGATCTGCCGCGGGCTCGACAAGGCCGGAATGGGACGACCTTCCTGTGTATAAGACAACGTTGTTGTCCTTGTTGGTTCACCGACGCCGCCATCACTCGACATTACAAGCGAACCGAATCGGGTCTTTTGCCCAATTTGTTTGGCGACGAATTGGTCCAGTGAAATCGAATTCAAATATTCGCTTCCACGGTAACTTGCACCAGTCAAGAAGATGTCACCCGTGTCATGCCCACCCATTTTTCGGCCAGCAGGGTGCGACAAGCCACCTAACACCGTCACAGATTTACGAAGTGGCTCCAAAGACTTCAAAGAGTTTCTGAAAGCAAATGAATCACCATCCGCCTTCGGAAACCAATTCCAATCAGCGTGCTCTGATTTGTCACCCGGTAGACTCACTCCGAACGGAAAGTAAACCGATGCCATGCGAACAGGCGACTCAGCTGCATCACTTCCCTTGGACATGCTTTCCAGCCACGGAAGTGAAAGGGCAACGCCAGTACCACGTAAAAATGTTCGCCGGTTAAGGTGCCATGATTTTTGCATTTTTGATTCTTCTTTACTCGCAGAAGGCTACCGTCAGTCTCTATTTTGTCTGAAACAAAGTGGAATGCACAATTGCATTGATCAGTTTTTTAAGTCGCATGCCGTCGTTTAGGAATTGTGCTGTAATCTCATCTATGTCTTTTTTATCGGTGAATTCCAGACGCCGTCCCAGTGCATATGTGGCCAACTTCGTAACGATCGCCCGTGCAAATTGATCACGATGGTGTTGCAGTATGTACTCTTGCAATCCTGCCAGTCCATTGATCTCATCATTTTGTGGAAGTGACGAGATCGCCTCGATTCCCGCCTTTTCAGATTTGTTCCCTACAATTCGAATCGCTTCGCTTCGCCATTTCCCCACAGCATCGAAATTCTCAAGTGGGATTCCCCAAGGGTCAATTCCCTTATGACAACTGTTACACGACTCCTTTTCACGGTGTAGTTCTAGTTGCTTTTTAATCGTAAGCGCCGCAAACTCCGCTTTTTCAGAATCCAATTCCGGCACATCCGGTGGAGGCGGTGCCGGTGGGTCATCAAGTAATCGATCAAGGATCCATACTGCTCGGCGTATCGGATGCGAATCCTCACCATTTGAGTTTATAAGCAAGTAACTGCCCTGCGTTAGCAAACCACCTCGTCTCTCATCCCCATTTAGTGGCAGCCGTTCAAAACTATGACGGTTCGTCACGTTTTGCAAGCCATAATGCCGAGCAAGTGGTCCATTGACCATGGCGAAATCGCTGCTGATCAGATTCTCTGCACTTAAGTCTTCCCTCAGGACTTCAGCAAAGAAGCGTATCGTCTCTTCTGCCATGTCTACTTTCAGACCATCATCAAACTGGGGATAGTACTCCGGATTCACTGCAACCCGTGTCAGTCCGGAGAGATCCAACCACTGTGAAACAAAATTTCGAATGAATTGCTCACTTCGAGGATCATCCAACATTCGCTCAATTTGAGAAGGCATTTCATCCCTTAAGCGACCTGCATCCGCTAACTCTGAAAGCGTTTGGTCCGGCATGGTACTCCAAAGAAAGTACGACAACCTCACAGCAAGCTCATGATCCGTTAACTCTTCGCGCTTGGTGCCCGACACCGGCTCGACCATATAAAGGAAGTCCGGAGACACCAAGACCAATGCAAAAGTCTCACGGATTGCATCTTCAAATGTTTCACTTGACGCTCGTATATTGAAATAGAAGTCAACAACCTGGTCCAGTTCCGATTCTTCAATTGGCCGACGATAGGCGCGTCTCATAAAACCACTAAGGACGTCTGCAATATATTGCGGAGACTTTGCATCTGTATCCGGAAGAATCTGACGATGATGTGCCGGAGGCCATTGCTGAAATATCGGACCTTCAAACACCACTGACTCAATAAAAATCACCGGTTCGGTAATGGGGGGTGCCTCCTCACCCTTCTTTGGCTTAGGAAGCGGTTTAGCTGTCAGATTCTTTATTCTAATCTGGATACCTGGGAATTTTGGGTTCTTCCCTGGAAGCGGATACTTCTGGATCCAATCTTCAAATACAAATACTTGTGGTTCAGACTTGGTACCGATCACTTCGGTTACTGCCATCGTTTTGCTTGGCGAAAGAGTATCACTTCGGATTCCTATATTTACCTCCATTTTTGGAACGAGTTGGCCTTCCGGAATCACTGAATAGGCCTTAATGGTTACACGCACTTTACCCTGACGCGGAAAGCTTGAAATTCCGCCAATAAACTGATTGCGTCCGTCCAGTTGTTTTCCAATATCAGCATTGTCGCGCGCTCCCTTTGCGCTTTCAGTCTGTTCCTGGCGGACTAACTCTGGTTCAGGTCCTGACACGATGGCCATATCAAGCGCCTTTCGGGCCGCTTGCAGGTAATACTCAACCTGCAGAGGGGACACACTAAGCACCTGACCATTATTCAGAAATCCGTCATCACTACGTGACTCCGGTGGCAGATTCTCAGCGAAGTTGTAATCGATGCCAAGTAAATCGCGGATCGTATTGTTGTATTCGTATTTAGTGAGGCGGCGAAAGACTACTCGGCCACCCGTACTCCGTTTCGCCTCGACGGACCGGTCCAGTTCCGATTGCAGCCAACTCACCACAAGCTTTCGCTTCGCTGAAGGTAACGGATTAGCATCTTTGGGTGGCATTTTACCTTCATTAATGCGATTCAGCGCATCGTGCCACGTTTCGGAATCAACTCCGTTAAACAAATCCGGGTCGAGCAGCGTCATACGTGGACTGGCTTCGCCATCCGGGCCATGGCATTCATAGCAAAACTGCTTTAAGACGGGTTCAACCTTCTTTTTGAAGGTCTTCAGATCCGGTTCGGCTGCCATAACAGTTGGCAGACCCTCGGAAAAGCACGCCGAAATCAATAGAATTAAAAGTAGATGTCGCATCACAACCATTATATCACAGCGGCAATTTCTACCTATTGGGAATCAAGCACTCGAATCACCTTTGGTTAACCTGTGATAGGACGGTTATAATCAAAGCTTTGCGGCAGTAACAAAACCGCTTTCTTACCTCCGTTTTTCTAAGTCCATGTATTTCAGTAAGCAGCGCGTCGTGATCCCATTCTTTCAGACAAGTGTTTGCACGAGTGTGCTGTGCATTCTCATGCTTTCAGCGGCAGACACTACAAACGCACAGACTGATACCGATTTTTATGAAACGGAAATCCGTCCGTTGATCATTAAGCACTGTATCAAGTGCCACGGGCCTGATAAGCAGGAGTCGGACCTGCGACTTGATGCACGTCAGTATTGGGAAAAGGGTGGCATAAGCGGGCCTGCGTTGAAAGCCGGCAATGCAAACGAGAGTCTATTGATATCAGCTGTAAAACAGACTGACCCCAATCTAAAAATGCCCCCTGGCGACAAAAAGCTCACACAGCAAGAAATCGCCTCACTTGAAAAGTGGATTAAAGGAGGTGCAATAGCGCCCCGCATGACTGAAGTGGCCGCCTCTGAGCGTCTTTCGCTCGCCGATGCCAAGGAATTCTGGTCGTTTCAGCCGATTACGCGTCCGGCTTTACCGGATGTAGACCCGAACAATGAATGGGCGGCCACTCCAATTGATCGTTTTGTATTGCAGAAACTAAAGGAAGCCGGCATTTCGCCGTCGCCGTATGCGGATAAACGCACACTCATACGACGCGCAACTTTTGATCTAACAGGACTACCACCTACACCGGATGAAATAGCAGCATTTCTCAATGACAATGATCCGGATGCATTCCTTACTGTTATTAACCGCCTCCTCGATTCACATGCGTACGGAGAAAGGTGGGGACGGCATTG
Source organism: Rickettsiales bacterium (assembly GCA_002720935.1). Classification (GTDB taxonomy): domain Bacteria; phylum Pseudomonadota; class Alphaproteobacteria; order Micavibrionales. The sequence continues at coordinate 8,006 of PBIV01000048.1, forward strand.
GCTCGATGTCGCACGATATGCAGATACAGCTGGAGACGGGGCAGATTACCCGGTCCGCGAAGCCGTCAAGTATCGCGATTGGGTAATCAATGCGTTCAATGCTGACCAGCCGTACAACGAATTCCTGAAGGAACAAATTGCGGGTGATATCATCGCGGCATCCGGACCTCGCGAACTGTACGCCGACCGAGTTGTCGCAACCGGATTTCTGGCGATTGGAAAACGGTATGGATACAAGCCATCACCGGATTACCAACACTTGGATTTTGCCGACGTGATCGATTCACTCGGCCGATCGCTTATGGGACTTACCATCGGTTGCGCACGCTGCCACGATCACAAATATGACCCGATATCGGCGGCTGACTATTACGCTCTCTACGGCATAATGCAAAGTACGACTTGGGCATTCCCAGGTGGCGAAGAACAAAAGCGTCCTTCACATTTTCCATCGACGCTTCCGCCGACCGAAGCCGAACAAGTTGAAATGCTGCACAAGCAAAAACAGCAGGCAATTGCCAACAAAATCGCCGCCCTTACTCAGGAACGCCAGGAAAAAGAAACCGACCAATTCGGTGGCGCGGCCGACCTGGGGATGGAATCGCAAGAAATCGGAAAACCACTTGCACAGCTATGGGTATGCAGCGGTCCGATTGAAGTACGCAAAGATGCGCAAAGCCCTTACCGACACATCCATCCAGCCGGCACGCGCGGCGTCCATATTGGTAGCAGCGTCCCCACAGATGGGATTCGATACGTTTTCCCTGAACCGCTCAACGCAACCGACGGTCGAAAAATGCATTTCAGCATCGATTTTCGTACTCAGTCCGGTTCCACTGAAAAAGGCGGATATCGCATCTACCTCGGGCAAGGAGTGGTCGCATCACTCGCTGTGGAGTTCAGTGTTACACCAACCGAATTAGCAATCCGAAATGGAGCCGAATGGGAAGTATTAAGAGAGCTTGAAACGGGAAAATGGTATTCCCTACAAGTCACGATTGATCCTAAAGCTCGAACCTATTCAGGAACGGCAGGCTCGGTGGATGATCTTACAAAGTTTGAGGACAAAAAGACGGCACCCAACTGGAACGGAATCGCTGATTGTTTTATTTGCGATGCATTTGGACATATAAGCGGTAAGGCGAGTGCTCGCGATGTCGACAATATTGGATTGTCCTATGCGCCGTTTGCAGGTATCGGTAGCGAGGAAGTAAAGCCACGTGAGCAAACTGCTGAAGACAAGAAACGAATCGCTGAAATTAATATTGAAGTTGAATCCCTAACCGATCAACAAGAAAAACTCGCGCAAACGCCCGCGGTTCCTGTCGCCTATGGTGTGAGCGAAGGCACGCCGGTAAATGCCAGAATTCAATTGCGTGGTGAACCCGAAAAGCCCGGAGATGAAGTGCCACGTCGATTCCTTGAGGTGCTAGGGGCAGATACTCTCTCCAATGCCGGTATTGGAAGTGGGCGTCTGGAGTTGGCCAACTGGATTGCTCGCCGTGAAAACCCACTTACGGCAAGAGTATTCGTAAACCGGGTCTGGCAATGGCACTTTGGCCGGGGAATTGTCGCCACTCCAAGCGACTTTGGTTTCCGAGGTGAAAAACCAACACATCCAGAATTACTAGATTGGCTGACGTCAGAGTTCATTGAACACAACTGGTCCATTAAACAACTCCATCGGCTAATCATGCAATCGCATGTCTATCAGATTTCAAGCGAAAGTCACGCAAAGGGATTGGCAGCAGACCCGGAAAACAAACTCTTTTGGCGGTATAACCGTCGGCCCTTAGACGCGGAATCCATGAGAGATGCCATGCTCGCGGTAAGTAACCAAATGGACAAGAGTGACCCCAAACCGCATCCGTTCCCGGATGTAAACACCTGGGGATTTACCATTCACCATCCATTTCACGCTGTGTATGGTTCCAATCATCGCAGTGTCTATTTGATGCAGCAGCGCAATCGCAGGCACCCGTATCTGGAGTTGTTTGATTCTGCTGATCCGAATGTAAGCATTGCTAAACGCCAAACAACAATCACACCCACGCAAGCACTGTATTTGATGAATTCTGAGTTTGTTCATACACAGGCTCATTGGCTTGCACACCGAGTCGCCGTGAGTGCACCAACGGTCGAAGAACGAGTGAGGCTGTTTTTTGAAATAGGACACGGCCGTCAACCTTCTCCTGAAGACTTTAAAGCAGCAGTAGAATTTGTGCTTGACTACCAAAAGCAACTCGCCACAGCGGATCAATCCACACGGGAGTCCAAGGCCTGGTCAGCATTCGCAAGAGTCGTCCTTACGAGCAATGGATTCCTCTTTATTGATTAAGTGCATATACAACCACACAAATGACTGATCATTTTCACAGTAATCGCAGACAGTTTCTCAAGCATGCCTCAGGCGGTTTTGCCATGACGGCGTTTGCAGGCATGTGCGGTGACTTAAATGCTGAAACAACCGTAAACGACCCACTTGCTTCGAGGCCATCTCACTTTGACGCCAAAGCGGATTGCGTGATCTTTCTCTATGCAACTGGTGGTGTGTCGCACGTTGATACATTCGACTACAAACCTCAGTTGGAAAGAGATCATGGCAAGTCGATTACCGCCTCGCGATGGCTCAATAAGACCGGTGAATACAAGCGTTATTTGATTAAATCACGCTGGCAATTCAAACAGCACGGTGAAAACGGCATCTGGGTTAGTGAGCTATTTCCACACATCGCAACTGTTATTGGTGACGTTTGCGTATTGAACGCTATGCACTGCGACAGTGATGGGCATGACAAAGGAACATTGGCAGCACATACCGGTTCAGCACAATTTGCACGACCGAGTATCGGATCGTGGGTCAGTTACGGATTGGGCACGGAAAATCGCAATCTGCCATCGTTCATGGTTCTGGCACCTGCTGCTCCCTATGCCGGAGCACAAACCTGGGCAAGTGATTTCCTACCAGGATGCCATCAGGGTACGCATGTGATTCCCGGCGACAAACCGGTAGCGAATGTTTCACCGCGAGTAGCATCGCAGGATCTACAAGAGATGGAACTTGGGTTACTGCAGAGACTCAATCGCAGTCATAAAGAGAAGCGGTCGAGCGATCAGGCGATCAATGCCAGAATACGATCTTTCGAAACCGCGTTTGGCATGCAGCAAGCGGCACCTGAAGCATTTGACATTTCAGGTGAATCAAAGGAGACACTCGATCTATATGGTATGGATTCTGATGCAACGACCGGATTCGGTTGGCAATGCCTGATGGCCCGACGCCTGGCGGAACGTGGTGTGCGATTTATCGAATTGATTGATGTCGGTTCCAATGGCAACTGGGATTCCCACGGGAACATGGCGGATCATGAGAGACTAGCCCAAAACATTGATAAACCAATTTCTGGCTTAATTCGAGACTTAAAACGGCGCGGCATGCTGGAACGCACTTTATTGGTTTGGACATCTGAATTCGGACGCACGCCGTTCAATGCCAATGCAGAGCATCCGGGGCGTGAACATCATAATTTCAGCTTTACTTCATGGATGGCCGGTGGTGGTGTGAAAGGTGGGATGGCGTACGGTCAGTCAGACGAACATGGAATCATGGCAGTAGAGGATTCTGCTCACACCCATGATTTGCATGCGACTATCTTGCATCAACTCGGTCTCGACCATGAGCAACTTACCTATCGACATGCAGGACGTGACTTTCGATTAACCGATGTGCATGGCAATGTGCTACATGACATTCTGGTGTGAGCATTAGCTATCCATCGGAATTTGCTATCTGATTAACTTCTTAAAGACGTTCAGTGTACGCCCAAAAAATGAGCGATAATCCCATCAACGCCGCGATCATTATTAAAGGAAATTCCGACTGAAGATGTCCTCCTCAACACGACGCGACTTTCTAGCTACCTGCGGCGTTTCGACGGCAGTAGGCGTAAACTCAGTTGCTCACGCAGCAAAGCCTAGCCAACGATCAACACATCAAAGCGATGACGTCGTGATTCGTCCTTTGAAGAATGCCCGTCCACTGATGAAAGGATTTCCTCCCCTACGCGAGTCCCGCGTAACTATTGATAACTTCACCGATTCTACAGATCGCACTCGGTGGGCAATGCAAAATGCCGAGTCAGTGTTTAAGACAGTCGAAGTCGACAAGAACGACGATAGGATCGCAGTACTGCCTCGCAGAATGACGGATCCAGAAGCCATCGACCGAATTATTGTCGAATTCGAAGGATCCAAGATCGAGGTAAGTGATTGGTTAGAGAAGACTGAAACAGACTCCTTGCTTGTTCTTCATGACGGAGCAATTGTTGTCGAAACGTATTTTGGAGAAATGCGGCCATCGACGCGACACTTGACTTGGTCGTTAGGCAAGGCGCTGCTTTCTCTTCTAGTGTTGCAGTGCGACAAAGTAAATCCTGCAAATGCGATCGACTCCTACGTTCCTGCGCTGAAGCCCACGGCATTTTCAGGTGCCACTGTCCAACACGTCCTAGACCAACAGACTGGCCTTGCGTTTCAGGAAACACCACCAGACAACCAGCCGAAGACGCTCGAATTGTATACATTCGGCACAAAGGAATTCCGCGAGGCTAAACACGAGTACGCCCAATATGAGAGGACAACTGGCATCTTGCCAAAGCTCACAGGTGAATCCGCGATCGATGGTCTGTATGACATCCTTCTCCGACAAACGGAAGCAGCACGCCCCCACGGCAGCACGCTGTGGTACGCCGAGCCAAACATTATCGCTCTTCAACAACTATTAGAAACCGTCGCCCAAGAGCGAATCGTGGCTCACCTTGAAAATGAACTTTGGAAGCGGATCGGCGCCGAACATCGCATCAACGCAATCGTCGATGGGATCGGCACGCCAGCGTTCGGAACTGGCATTTCCATGTCCACACGCGATGTAGGTCGCCTAGGGCAACTCCTGTTGAATCGGGGGCAGTACAACGGCCAGAAGATCGTTTCCAAGGGCGTCGTGGAAGACATATTAACAGAGAGGAATGTGGGCGCGATCAACGACGCTTCAAACTTTAGTGACTGGGCGAAATATCGCCCAGGTTATCGAAATCTCTTTTGGACCTGGCCAAGTGAGGATGGACAACGGCCATTGCTTTCCGCTCTTGGGTTGTATGGACAGCATTGTGTAGTCGACTTCAACAATGGAAACGTTATAGTCAAGTTTTCATCTAACCCGAATTTCGCGCATCTTACTGAGGACGTGAATGCGATTCGGACGCTCTCAAACGCGTTGAGTTAACCGATCAGGTGCATCACTACGTGCTCACCCTTGGGCATGTAACGGGTAACGTGAGCGCTCGCTATGCCTTCAATATCGGCTTGCCATCTGTGCCATTTACGGAAATCGGTGGCGAGGAGCTGAAGCATCATGAGCAACTTACCTATCGACATGCAGGACGTGACTTTCGATTAACCGATGTGCACGGCAATGTGCTACATGATATTCTGGTGTGAGCATTAGCTATTCATCGGAATTTGCTATCTGATTAACTTCTTAAAGACGTTCAGTATACGCCCAAAAAATGAGCGATAATCCCATCAACGCCGCGATCATCGGTACCGGCTTTATGAGTTGGGTACATGCGGAAGCACTCCGACGTATCAACATACCTATCGCCGGAGTTCTCGGATCCTCAACTGACAAGTCACAAGCGGCTGCAGAATCGCTGGGACTTGCGCGTGCCTACGAATCATTTGATGATGTGATTTCTGACGCCGATGTTCACTCAATACACATCTGCACACCAAACGACCTGCACTTTGAAATGGCGAAGGCAGCCTTACTGGCTGGTAAACACGTATTGTGTGAAAAGCCGTTGGCAATAAATTCTTCAGAATCTGCCGAGCTTGTTGAATTGGCAAAGTCACATCCAAATCTCGCGGCGGGCGTGAATTATAACATTCGGTACTTTCCACTTTGCGTTGAAGCGCGTTCACGAACGCAAACAAAGGATGTCGGTGATGTAGTACATGTGACCGGAAGCTACACACAAGACTGGCTGTCCACACAAGATGACTACAATTGGCGTTTGCTGAGCGATAAAGGTGGTGAACTGCGTGCCATGGCCGACATCGGCACTCACTGGCTTGATCTAATCCAGTTTATCACTGGCTTGAAAATCGAATCTGTCTGTGCGGATCTCAAGACAGTATTCGCCCAACGTAACCGGCCGGTAGGTGAAGTGGATACATTTGCAGGATCTCAAAACATCAGTTGCGAGACAGAGTCTATTGCAATCAACACCGAGGATTTTGGTGCAGTCTTATTAAGATTCGAAGGTGGCGCTCGTGGTTGTTTTCATGTTTCACAGGTGATTCCAGGGCACAAGAATTGTCTTCGATTTGAGATTGCAGGATCCGACCAGTCGCTGGCATGGAATAGCGAGCAGCCAAACGAATTACAAATCGGAAACCGTCACTCATCAAATCACCGTCTAATACGCGATCCTGCGTTACTTAGCCAAAATGGACAACACGTGACCAGTTACCCCGGCGGTCACAATGAAGGTTATCCTGATTCATTCAAACAGTGTTTTCGGGATTTTTATTCACACATTCAAAATGCAAAATGGAATGAGCCCTGCTCGTTTCCAAGTTTTGCGGACGGCCACCGTGAAGTTCTGTTGTGCGAGGCAATCCTCAAGAGCCACCGCGAAGAAAAATGGGTTTCGATTCAGGAGGTATCCTAATGCAACTCGGGTTAGTCAGTGCAATTCTGCCGGATTTGTCACTTGAAGAAGTGTTCGAAACTGCTTCTGAATTTGGTTACGACTGTATTGAATTGATGTGTTGGCCGGTGGGCGCAGCCGATCGACGTTATGCCGGAGTCACACATTTCGATGCTACCAATATTACTGATCAAAGCATCGCTGAGTTATCAGCTCTGACTGAGAAACACGGCGTAACGGTAAGTGGACTCGGTTATTACCCAAACGCTCTTTCTCCTGATAGAAATATTGCCGCCACGGCTGTTGAACATATACGGCGAGTCATTGAAGCGACCGCAGCGATTGGACTCACCTCAATGAATACATTTGTTGGCCGCGACTGGACAAAGTCAATCGATGAGAATTGGCCGCGGTTCGCTGACACGTGGGGGCCTCTCATCGAATTGGCAGAGCAACACGCTGTACGAATCGGCATTGAAAACTGTCCCATGCTATTTACGAATGATGAATGGCCAGGTGGTAAGAACATGGCGCACAGTCCTGCTATCTGGCGACGCATGTTTGAGTTGTTCCCAAGTAGTGCCTTTGGCCTAAACTATGATCCATCCCACATGATCTGGCAGCAGATGGATCATTTGAATCCGCTACATGAATTCACCGATCGCATTCATCACGTCCATGCAAAGGATCTGAAGATAGACACTGACACGCTTAACAACGTTGGGATTCTCGCTACCCCGTTGGCGTATCATGCTCCAAAACTGCCGGGATTAGGTGAGATTGACTGGCGAGAGTTTGTCACAGAGCTGAAATCCATCGGATATAGTGGGCCGGTTTGCATCGAAGTTGAAGATCGTGACTTTGAAGACACTCTTGAAAATCGCCGTCAGGCACTAAAGCAAAGTGCACAATACTTGCGGGAATGCGGATTGTAAGTGACGCCCTGTCGAATCACCTCTAGACTTGTCGATGACTTGACTCGATCCAAAGCCAGTACAGTAGCTCGTGAATAACTTCCAAAACTGACTGCACCCGTTCTTGCTTATCCCTCTGAATACACCTCCAGCATAGTGTATCTAATGCCATTGGAATCTCGCGGTCTGGCGCTAGAATACTAGGCGCAGGTGGCTGACTATTCGCTGTATTATCAAGCAGTTTTTGTATGTCGTCGCCCCACGCAAGCGATTCAAGGGTAAGAATCTCAAACAGAATTGCGCCGAGTGAGTAAATATCTGTCCGGTGATCTATTTCCCCTCCGGTAATTTGCTCCGGAGACATATAAAGAGGTGTTCCCTGCCTCGGCATCTTGGCTTTTCGATCGATTTCAATACTCTGCAAGTCAACCGATTCATTCTGCTCGACACCTTCCTGCACCTTGGCAAGACCCCAGTCCAGCAATTGAACATCACCATATTCACCCACTACGATATTCTCCGGCTTAATGTCGCAATGGACCACTCCGTGCAAATGTGCATAGTTCAACACTTGTGCGACCTGCAAAACCATGTCCATTAGACGCTGCAAACCCCATTTCAGATCATCTGCAAATTCGCCAGCACGATACTGGTCGAGCAACTCACGAAGGGTATGACCGACGACCAATTTCATGGTGAAATAATACCGCCCTTTTCTATCAATACCCACTTCATAAACCGAAGGAGTATTTGGATGTTGGAGCATTGCGGTTATGCGAGCTTCTCGCAAGAACAAGGCTCTTTCTGCATCGTCAGATTCGAATTCTGAACGAAGCGTCTTGTAACAAATGACGCGTCCTAAATGCAGATCCTTGCAGGTTTGAATATCACATTTACCACCCTGCGCAATCCGTTTGAATTGGATGTAGCGAAGGTTGTTGGTTAACTTGGCATGCGACGAAAGAGGCCGATCTGTATCCTGAACCGTTATCTGCTGATACGGCTGTTTAAAATCTCGAAAATCTGACGTTCTTTTCAGGTCGCTCATGGCCAACGACTCATTGCTCGATATCGATTCGAAGTTCAACCCAGACGATTTGCTGCGGCAAATCATTACCGAGTTGTTTAATCGATAAATCGTTGTAGTCAGGGCGTAGAATGTCAAGTGAGCACTCAAAGCGGATAGCTCGATGCGAATCCCCACCAAGTTCTTTCACATCAACAAAATCGCCCTGCAGCGTTAACGGCTTTCCGTTTAGTCTTGCTTCAAAACGGGATTCGGCAACGCCATTTCGTTTGGCAAGTCCTATCACAATCGACGCATTTCCACTTTGCGGCTTAGTACCCGCCTGAAGCCTGAATTCCAACGGGGAATCAGTGACCTTTGGCAACTGTGTGTCGCTTGGAAACCCATCTGGGACTGTGTCACGAAAACAGACGGGGTGACGCCGCGAACCACGCCCGACGACATTTGGCGTCAGTCCGGTACGAAGCAACTGAGGGTATTCGTTTTTGTAGTCTATTGGCCAGTCAGTGCGGTCCATCCAATTGAACAAGTAAAACCCATCGGCCCCACGTAGATGCCCAACGGTTGCAAAACCATATAACGTGGAAAGTGTGTTTCCGACGGGGGTTCCGTAGATCCACGGCCTTGCTGTGCTTTCAATACCGCCGATCACAGGAATAACACGCTTTACATCTTGTAATCGCTTCTTCCAAAGATCGAACGGAATATCAAAATCCGATGAAAAGTAAAATGGTGTAGCGACGATCAGGTCGATAAGCCCTTGCTGTGCCCATTTGATCGCGTCCATGCCAACACCGGCACAGGCATCCGGATGCGCCGGTACTCGAACGCTAATGCCGATTCTATGTCCGCGTTTGCGAGACCATTTTTGCACCAGACGTTTTACCTCATGCATGAATGCGGTTAAGTGGAATCGCTCTTCATACGCTTTGCGAGGCGTCAGGTGATTGGGAATTCGCATCCAATCTAATTCGATCCCATCCGGATCGTATCGCTCTAACAACTCTTTTACAAATGCGAGTTGATACTCACGGACTTCTTTATAGGCATAGTTTAGGGCTGACCCATGTTCGTGATATGGTTCACGCCATAAGTCTATATTTTCCCTCCAGAATGAAGAGTGCTGAAAATTGTCGAAATCCTCGGCTTGATGCATGTCGTTCATACGCATGGTTAACCAAACCGAAAGGTTTTTTTCGCGACACCGATCAATCCAAACCCTATATGGATCAACCCCTTTGTCAAAGAGGATTCTGGCGTGGCGTGGCCACTTATGATCTGGTGCGACGCCATCCGTAGGGTCCCAAATGGCCTCACGACTTGAGCTTCGAAAACTCGCACGCATGGCATTCGGGCAAATGAATAGATGTGTGACCTTCGTATTTGCGTACTGGTCCACCCACTCGTGTAGCCCTTTAATGGTCATCTCATCTGCATTTCGATATGCGAAAAAATGCCCGTTGTCCGTGTTAATCACAAACAAATTGGGTTTGTCTAAACCAGTGTTATCCTCGGCCAAAACTGGATTTGTGCAGACGCACGCGTAAGTGGCAATACAAATGAGGAGGATTGAATGACAGCGGATATGCATGGTTCGGATTTTCAAAAGCACTTACGGAACATCGGTGTACTGAATTGAGTATGGATTTTCGAAAGATAATTATCAACTCGATAGTAGTTAGAAGTTGTTGAACCACTCACCTCTAACAACTAACCTCTAACGACTAGAGGACCTACGGCCCGCCTGATTGCTTTTGAATCTTCTAACGTAGCCCTCGTCGCGTTGCTCCTCGGACTACCCTACCAAGCTCCGACCTACGGTCGTCCACAGGGCCATCGGGCCAATAAGTCACAATGCTACTCTGTGTTCTCTGTGCTAATTTCCGAACCGCAGCTTTGGTACGAATTTGCGAGTACAAAGCATACGGTCTAAGTGGCCATGCTACGTGCCCGCATCCATGATCCTCCTACGTCGTATTCAAGTTGCGGTTCTACTTTGCTCGTTCCCGCATCCAATATTCGTCCATCGCCTGTCGGCTCAGGCCAATATATGGTGCGGTTCGTTTTTTCTAAACAATCACTTGCCCTTTCCCGATGTGTTGTATATACTACACACTACACATCTAGCAGAAAGGCTTCTTGTGGGTTCACAAATTGGCCAATACCTAAGAGCACAGCGTGAAAAGAAAAAGGAGGGTGATTCTGCATTTACGCTGCGCAAAGTCGCAGAGAAAATTGGTGTGGAGCCTTCATACTTGAGCAAGATCGAACGTGGTATCGAACGATCTCCTTCAGAACATGTCCTTAACAAACTTGCTGCATTGCTCGATGAAGATCCCGACCTGCTTCTTGCGATGGCCGGAAAAATCTCATCAGACCTTTCCGCCATCATTCGCAAACGCCCACTGTTGTTTGCAGAATTGATTCGGCAAGCCAAAAACTTGCCAGATAACGCAATCTTAAGAGTCGTCCGCGAAGTGCGAGACGGCAGTTGGTGAGTATAGAGGGTACATAAGAATAGAAAAGGGGTTTAAGAGAGAGTCGATTAGCTGCTGATTGTTTGTTGATAGTTGTAGTTGAATTAGAGAGGTGAATGATGATCACATTAACAGACTCCGTTTTGTCATTTCGGTTTCCAGAAGTTCATGCAAATGCACAACTAGACATCTCGTTTCTTAGAACTTTGCGTATACCGGACGACGGACATACGTATCCACTGCCACCTGGTTTAGGTGCATTCCCACTGGAACACGTTGACGACCACATGCAAACGGCACCAGCCAAGTGGTTGGAGCACGGTGGTGTGATGCTGCCGATGTATCAGTCTGAAGCAATGTGGTTGAGTTTCGATTCCCTTTCCATTCCAGATCACTACGCTGAATATCCATTTGCAATCAAAATTGCCGCTGGAAAGATTGATGCCGTCTCCGGACATACTTGGAAAGATTCGCTCGATTTCAAAGATCAAAACTACGTGGTGTCGCCGGAACAGCCATGGCTGGATGGCTTTTGCGTTGAAAAGGGGCAAATTCGTCAGTTCGTAGCTATGCCACTTGGGGAGGGATATAGCGTCGAAGAGCAATTATCATCAGATGACCTGGCCGGCGGGCTTCAAATCGAAGTCTTCCCGATGAAAAGAAGTGCTTTTCTAAAGCGATTCCCTGAACGCACGATGAAACGATTTAGGTGCGCAACACCAATGTTATCTGACATGCCAATGGCGAGTTATAGCCTCATGGCACCAGACTTAGGCCTCGGAGCCGGCGGAACCATGAAGCAAGAAATTGAAGAGGATCCATTTGATCCTGATGATTGGGACGTCGAAACCAGCAGTCGTTGCTTCATTCATCTATGCAATTCCGATATGTGGAAAGCGATAACAGGCTCAAATCCACCGACAAAACCTAACACTGCACGTGACTACACCGACCACGGATTCCCCTGGTTCGACTATTACAGTGACAAACCGGCGGTAAGCGGCTCCAAGATTCTTGCAGCAATCAAGAGCGTAAATCAAATTGCCAAGAAGAAGGGACTCACAATCATTGATAACGACTCGGTTCAAATCGAAAACGTGGTGAAACTGCGAAGCACCATGAAGCCCGATCAAGTGAGAGAAGGTTCGTTTTAGAGTTTAGGATTTTAGCCTTATTATCCCGCGGCGCTGCTTCAAGTGCATGCGACTAAAGCTGAGACCCGCGGTTGTGTCATGGCGGAGTTGGATACAAGTTGGGGTTCCGAACCGCAGCACAATCTTGCCCTTATTGCTGAACACCCTGTGCCCGCCTCTTTTTTGCCATCCGCGGGTACGGCTAGCGCCGAGCCCCGCGGTTGTGATCCTCCAGCGTCGGATACAACTTACGGTTGGTTTGACCAACCCATTCGCATATAAAGAGTTATATCTACTCTATCACCTTGCGAAAAACACCATGCAGTATCGTCAACTAGGACAAAGCGATCTTACCGTCAGCCAAATCGGCATGGGATGCGTCACTTTTGGACGTGAGATCGAGGAATCACTGTCCCTCGAGATTCTGAATCATGCGTTTGAACGAGGCATCACTTTATTTGACACTGCAGAAGCATATGGCGGCGGTGCAAGCGAACAAATCCTTGGGAAGTGGATGGCTGATCGAAAGAACCGTGAGCAAATTCTGCTTGCGTCCAAAGTGTCAGGCACGTTGACTTACGACCGCATCGTTTCCTCGGCAAATGAAAGCCTGTCGCGACTGAACACTGATTACATCGACCTGTTTCAATTACACGTTTGGGACGAAAACACACCACTGGATGAATCACTTCGCGCACTAGCCGATCTTCATTCGCAGGGTAAAATTCGTCACATCGGATGCAGCAACTACACTGCATCACAACTTTCGCTGGCAATCTCGATTGCTACCGAGCACAACTGGCCCAGTTTCCAGTCGATTCAACCGCCATACAATCTGGTCCAACGTGAAATCGAATCAGATGTCATCCCACTTTGCATTCAACAGCAGATCGGAATCATCAGTTATAGCCCGCTTGGTGCAGGATTCCTCACCGGTAAGTACCGCAGAGGCGGTGAGGTTCCGAAGGGCACACGCTTTGACGTAATCCCGGGGCACCAACCCATTTACTTTACCGACGATGGCTATGCCGTTCTCGATGAACTCGATAAGCAATCGGCCGAAACAGGACTCTCTCTCGTCCAATTGTCTTTGAAATGGGTTTTAGCCCAACCGCACATCACGTCGGTACTGATTGGTGCTCGAAATCTGAGCCAAGTAAACCAAACGTTGGATCTCTTGTAGCACACCTGCCTTCAAATCAAGTCGCCTGGCAGTTTATCATTTAGCCTCTACCGCCCTTGCCCCAAAGGACGTCAAGTCCGGCTTCTTGCTAACCACTCCCTTACGTGGAATGCGCTCGCCTGCAGTCCAGACCACTGCATTCACAATCAGCGTCCTCAAGTCGTCATTTGACCAATTCTTATAGAAATGAGGCATTACAATACCAAACCCCCTGCCCTTATCTGCACGCTGAACACACCAGGCAACGGGTTCACGTTTTGGTGCTTCTGGCGGAATCATCGCGGTCGCAATAACCGTTACGTTTGGAGCGGGCTTGTTATCATTTGGGCCAAAGTAGTTATTCCCATAAGGCTCATCACGAATCCCAAATTCATTCCAACCGCGCGATATTGGATGAGCAGGTGTCGCCGGCTTAATGACAGCATTGTCAAAAATCTTTGCATACGACTGATGATGAGTACTACCCGGATTAGCAAAATAGCCTCCCATCCAGCCAAGAAGTGGATGCTCACCTGATGCCGACACATCTTCCTTCTTCAATCCAGTGGCATAGTGAATACAGACAATCCCGCAACCACGTCGCATCATTTCATGTAAATGTGCAAGATTTTTCACGGGGTCATCAAAGCGATTTGGTGGAAACGTATCGCCGAGAAATACAATCGTATTTGCTCTGGCTCGTTGTTCAGCGGTTGGCCAGGTTACTGTAACCGTCCCGTTAATCCCATGCACATTTTCCAGTGACTCAACACAGTGCTTTATGAGCCGCGCTCCGGCTTCGGGCTCATGGGATCCTGGGCCATGATTACTCGGCCCGACAACAATAAGTACGTTTTTCTCAGCCAAGACGACATTACAGACGATTACCAATACAGCGATGCTAAGCAACAATTGCTTCATTACTTCGCCTCCAACCTAAAACTGAATGAACCCAGACTCAGCAAATCCAAATTAATAGAAACACTGTTTTCACTTCCCCTATAATAACCCATAGGGCACCGCGTTCATTTCCACAAGCACACGCAACGATAAATGACAGCAACTCACCGGTCATCAACAGTTAACCGTCGCCAGGCATTAGGCGTGGCCGGCATCGCTGCATCGACACTCAGCCTGTTAGACCCACTGACGGCTGCCATACCGTCGAATCGTACTTCGCGAGCCAAATCTGTATTACTACTACATATGGATGGTGGCCCATCGCACATTGACTTGTTTGATCTAAAGCCAAATGCTCCCGATGAAATACGTGGTCCGGGAAGGCCAATTCAAACTTCAGTGCCAGGCATTACGGTAGGTGATTATTTACCAAAGCTTGCAAAGCAAATGCATCACGTGGCACAAATCCGATCCATGACCCACAAAGATGTGCCACATGATCAGGCCGTGTATCACATGCTAACTGGCTATCGCCATAATATTAAAGCTGGCGGATTAAAGGTTGAACCCACCGACCACCCGCACATTGCGAGCAGTTTTTACAAGGCAGACCAACACCCAACTACGCTTCCGAGTTCAATTCAAATACCTGAACCGATGCGGATTGATGCCAGAATACTGCCAGGGCAAAACGCCGGTCGTCTCGGTGCCAGATGGAATCCATTCCCCGTCCACGTCACGCGGGAAGCAAAAGTCGTGCCACCAGATCTTGGGCGGCTCGCCAGTGCAACCGAATTGGATATTCGCGATCGATTCACACTGCTAAACAAGCTCCAGAATAAGTCGCTCGATGCGAGTGTTCAGGAGTCAACCGAATTTCGGGCACTGCAGAAACGGGTCCTCGGCATTCTCGAAACACCTTCAATCCAACAGGCCTTTGACCTTTCTCAGGAGTCGGAACAGACGCACGCCGCATATGGTCGTGACCGACATGGTCAATCAACCCTACTGGCACGCCGGCTTGTTGAAGCAGGTGCCAGATTTGTCACCGTTTACTGGGGCAAGGAAATCCAGGACTGGGGAGGCAATTGGGAACCGATGCTCGTCAATAACCCATGGGACACGCATCGAAATCACTTCCCACTAATCAAAGACAGTTTACTGCCCAGAGCGGATCGAACATTTGCCGCACTTCTGGCAGACATGTCCGAGAGAGGATTGCTTGAAGACACCTTGGTGATCTGGATGGGAGAGTTTGGTCGCAGTCCTCGCATCAGTTCGATGTTTTCCACCCCGGGGCGAGAGCACTGGCCTCACGCGTTCACATTACTCATGGCCGGAGCGGGTATTCAGGGCGGTAGTGTATATGGCAAGACGGATCGATTCGCCGAATTTGTAACAGACAACCCAGTTTCTCCGGCCGATTTCAGCGCCACTATTTATGATGCACTTGGAATAGATCCACGTACGCTCATTCAGGGGCGTAACACGTCTCATCAACTTTCGACAGGCACGCCCGTTAAAGATATATTTACGTAATCATGAGTCGCGAAGAATCCAATCCGCTTAACCGCCGAAATGTATTACAAATCGGTTCAGCAGGCATGTTTGGAATCTCTCTACCGACCATGCTGAAGGCAGCAGCTGAGTCAGGTTTACGCAAAGGTGCCGCAAAGCGATGCGTATTGTTTTTTCTTGACGGCGGTCCAGGTCAGCAAGACATGTGGGATATGAAACCGGATGCGCCAGCGGATATTCGGGGCGAATTCTATCCTATTTCCAGTTCAGTGCCCGGAATTCAAGTTTGTGAAGGCTTACCGATGGTCTCACAACACATGCACCACCTGACCTTGATCCGTTCGGTTACGCATGACATCAATATCCACAGTGCCGCCACTTACTACATGCTCACAGGACGCCGTCCTGTAAAAAATGGGAATCTAATCATCAAGGAGTGGCCGGATAACTTCCCTCCGTTTGGAAGTGTCTTATCTCATGTAAAACCCCAACATGAAGTTCTTGATTTCATTCACTTCCCTGAAATCATTTGGGATGCAGGACACGACCTGCCGGGGCAGCGATCCGGATTTATGGGACCAGCATACGATCCACTTGTTTTAGGCGACCCTAGTGTCGATACATTCAAACCACCAGGACTGGCGCTGCCAAGTGACATCAGTGTCGAGCGGTTCTCACAAAGAAACGCACTGCGGCACGCACTTGAAGGCATTCATTTAGACCGTGATTCCGTAATAGCCGACTTGGATGTGCACAAGCAAAAGGCCTACTCGTTGATATCCTCGAGTAAAACCCGCGATGCATTTGATCTCTCCAAAGAATCACCAAAGGTTCGTGAGCGATATGGATTACCAGACCGCGATGACCGCTCAACGGGTGCTCGCCAATTCGGGGGTCTGCCTCATTTAGGCCAATCACTACTACTTACTCGCCGGTTGGTCGAAGCCGGCGTACGTTTTGTTACGCTAACAGCCGGTCGTCGCCGCGACTCTGCATGGGATGGCCACCTCCGCCATTTCCCAATTCTTCGCAAATCACTTTTGCCGTATTTCGACCGCGGCTTTTCTGCATTCATCGAGGACATGAGCGAGCGCGGACTGCTTGAAGACACCCTTCTGGTTGTCATGGGTGAATTCGGCCGAACACCAAAAATCGGACAAGCAACAACCTCCACGATCAAGATGCCGGGTGGTCGAGATCACTGGGGACACTGCTTCACCGTTTTGATGGGTGGTGCCGGCGTTAAAGGCGGGTATGTGTACGGTTCATCTGACAAACATGCGGGCTATCCCGAAACGAATCCTGTAACACCTGAGGACGTCGCAGCAACCATCTACTATGCTCTAGGCATCGACCCGGAATCTCACATAGAGGATGCCCTGGGACGGCCTCATAAAGTAGCACTCGGTAAACCCGTGTTGGACATCTTTAGCTAGCGGTCCACCTGCATCGCATAGAGATGAGCGTGTTTCATTTTCACACGCAGCCTAATCACCTTGCCATTTAACTCTCTCAGTGATGAGGGCCATTTTAGTTCTGCCCGCGTTGAATCAATACTATTGAGTGACGCCGCCTTTGCGCCACCAAATCCGGAAACGACGCGTCCACGCTCATCAAGTAATTCCACAACAATTTCACCTTTGGTCGCATCAACATTTAATAAAATTCTATCTCCAGCCAGCACAAATGGTTTGGTTACAAGCGTTGCAGCACGTTGTCGCGATTGAAGGGAATAGAATCCTTCCAAACGCATCGTAGCCAATCCAATCGCCGCATCTCTTTCGCGAGGCTCATCTGCATTCCCATGCCGTTCATTCCAGCCGCTGTAATAGATCCAGTGCTTGTTATCATGTGTCACGATGCTAGATGCTGCGATAGCAATTCCATTATCAAACGTACCTTCTCCACCTCGCTCGATCAGTGGCTTTTCCGCATAGACGGAACTTAGGTCCCAACTCGCACCGTCGCGACTTCTCCCGAGATAAATATTCATTACATCTTTGTCGTGACGCTTGTTTTTGTCTTGTGGGCCTTCGCTGAAATCATCGATATGTTCGTAGACACTCATCAGGGAAAAATGTTGTCCGTGATAAATCCAATCGGTGAGTGCATAAATCTGTCGACGTTGCTTTTCAGACTCTCCATGAATGTGAAAGATCCACTCTTTGACAAGTTCCCAGTTCGTGGGATCTTCGTGAATATTGGGATTCGTCATAACACGATGACCACGCACTTCGCCGGCACCGCCACCGGTACCAAAATCCGTACGAGTGAATAGTTTGTAATTACCCGCAGCTTTGTCCCAAAGAACCTGGTTATAAGTATCAGCAGCTCGATGTGTGACCGGCTTACCATCGTTGAGCGGAGTCCAATTGATCCCGTCGGTAGACTTCGCGATACCAGCGGCCATTCCGGGTGCATCATACCCAGCGATGAACTTCGCACTGTCATCCGGCGCATTCTCATCAATCTCTACTGCCAGCGTATAATCTCCGGCAAAATTGATTCCAGACAGTTCTGCTTTCGTCTTAAAACTCACACCATCGGCGGATTCAGCATAAGAATATCCAGATTGATTCTGATGCCTCCACCACATCTTGAATTTACCGTC
>PBIV01000049.1 GCA_002720935.1 Rickettsiales bacterium
CTGATTTTTTTTGGATCAAATAATGCTACAAGTTCATCTATTCTTGGATCTTCTACTCTTGATATGCCAATATTTGTGTTTTTACTAGATTTATCTTTCAGAGTATGCGTTATTGCTTCAAAAACAGTCGTTTTCCCACTTAGTGGAAGTCCTATAAGTCCTATTTCCATTTATATCTCTTTCTTTTTTACCCTAATGCGTATAAATTTCCTTCTACTGTAGGTACATAGAGCGTGTCATTTACTAAGATTGCTGAGCCATAAATTTCTTCGTTGAGCATGTATTCCCACATTGTAGATCCATCGTTTTTATTTATGCCATAAATAGTACCATTATTCATCAATTGTACTAAAGTTGATCCAGATAAAATTGGAGAAGATTGTATATTTGCCGATTTACTTATTTTCCACAAAGTATCACCATTTTTAATATCTATAGATCTAATATTGCCTTCAAATGTATTCACATAAATATATTCGCCATCAGTTGCTAAATTACTTCGCACTTGTTCATTACGTATTTGAAAGCCACCAGTTTCTCTTCGTAGTTCTACTCCCCAATTATATCCTATAGGATTTGCAGGTTTTGAAGCCATATTCCATGCGTATAATTGAAACCACCACCTGATAAATCCTTGTGCAAATCGAACATTTTTCCGTTGTAGATTAAATGAATTTAATCTACTTCCAAATCTTGTAGCAGTTGTAAAATAGGCTGTATCGTCTATTATTGCAGGTGTGTTTTCTCCACTACCTAATTTAAGTTTGTATCTTAAATTACCGTTTTGAGCATTTAGTAAGTAGAAATAACTATCATCTGATCCAACTGCAACAACATTATCTTTTACTGCCGGAGCTGTTATTACCCAAGATTCGGTAAAATAATCCCATAATAATTCACCTGTCTTTGCATCAATACTAAATATTTTCTTACCAGTATTACCGCCATAGACCGCGCCATTGTGTATAGTGACACTTCCAAATATGGCCTCACCAGTATCGTAGGTCCAGATTTCATTACCATTTTTTCTATCTAGAGCCAATACTCTTCCATCTCTCAAACTAGCGTAAGCAATATCTTTTGTTAATGATAGGGAAACATCTACAGGAGAATTGACGGTGTTTTCCCAAATCACGTTCCCATTATTTGTATCTAATGCAATTATTTTATTATCACCAGTTCCAATGTAAATAGTATTTTCGACCATTGCAGGAGTTGTGTGAATAAAATCGGTGGTTGTAAATTTCCATTTAACACCTTCAGAAATGGTAAAATCATTTTTGCTAGCAAGACCGGTGTGATGATTGTTTTTTTGTACCATAGGCCAGTCATTTATATCTTGTGAATTGGACACTTTTGAGCTAGGTGTATTGGTTTCAATGTTAACATTAAATTGAAAAACATTAATTATCCAAGCAAGTATAAGAAACAATGTAATAGTTAAACCTAAGACCCATTTGATCATTGCTCTATTTGCTATAGTTTTTCTATAATCATTAAGATATTGAGTTTCATATGATGACGAAACTAATTCAGGTTCTATTTTTGTGTTAAAACCTTTTTGTGTGAGACGGCCCCAACACTTCTTACACCTTGTAGCACTTGCGTCATTTCCAGTGTTGCATGCCTTGCAAATAATTCGATTTTTTAAATTTTGATTGTCAATTGTATTTTCCATTTGCATTTAATTTTGCATAAAAAAAAGATCTATTCAATTATAATAACCTAAGTATTATACTAAATAATTGATTTAATGATGGATTTATAGGTTTTGTTATGTTTCAAAATGATAGAAGAATTGAACTTATCTGTGGAGAAAACGACTATCTTAAAAAACAATATATAAATTCTCTAGTTAGTAAATTCACATCAAATGACCAGGAAGGTTTTTCTGAAGTTATTTATGTTGATGGTAAATCTGCTTCTATTGAAGAAATACAAAATGCATTAATGACAATCCCATTTTTTGCTAAATCTAATTTAGTTGTCATTTATAACTTAATTGATAAATACAAAAACATTTCTAATATTAAAAAAAAATCTACAGCAAAGTCTTCAAATAATTGGAACACACTTCTGGAATTTTTGAATAATCTACCTAATGAAAAACAAATACTTTTAGTTGAAGATTGGCAAAGCCCAAAAGATATTACTAATAATCTCAATGATGAAAGAAAAGATTTAATGGTAGAAGCTAAACGCTTAATTGATAAATTAGGTTTAACAAATCAAACTCAAATACAATCGTTTAATAATTTACTATCCTTAGAATTAGAAAAATGGATTAGTAAACAACTTTTAGATAATGGTAAGACAATAAGCAATAAAAATGCACGATTAATTGCTGATTATGTTGGAAACGATATGTGGACATTAAGTAATGAAATAGAAAAGGTAATAAATTATTGCGAGGGTGAAGTCGTTGAATCAGAGCATTTAGATATCTTAATTAATAATCCAAAAGAAATGGTTATTTTTAAATTAGTTGACTTGTTACTCGATCAGAATATTGCAGTTTCATTTAAAAATATTCCATCAATATTTGAAAGTGGTCACTCTACTCAATATTTATTATCAATGATTTCTCGGCAAATGAGATTATTGATAATTGCAAAGCAACTTTCTCATTATAATTCTCCGAAAAGTTTATATAAAGAAAAATTGGGAATATATTCTGATTACGTTATCGATAATATTATTAATCAAGTCAAGTACCGAGACATAGATGTCCTGATGAATTTATATGAGAAGATTTCAGATTTGGATATAGGAATGAAGACTGGAACTATTAATGAGAACATTATATTTGATAGTTTAATTTCTAATCGTATTGTTACTTGATTTCAATTGGGTGGAAACAGGCTACTGAATGATTTTCGTCAATAAATTTTAATGCCGGTTTTAAGCTATTTTTACAAAGCTCAGTTTTAAACTTACAGCGTGGTATAAAGGGGCATATTTCAAGTTCAATATCTTCACTTTGATCATCAATTGGTGCAAAAGAGTAGAGTTTTTTTTGATAATCATCGATTCTTGGAATTGCGTCTAATAACCCCTGAGTATATGGGTGGCGTGGATTTTTAAATAACTTAATTGTTTCACTCATTTCTACAATTATACCTTTATACATTACAGCCACATAATCAGCCATTTGTGCTATCACTCCCATATCATGGGTTATAAGTATTACTGTTATTCCGTATGAATTTTTTAGTTGACGTATTTTTTGTAATATAGCAGCTTGAAGTGTTGTATCTAGGTTAGAAGTAGGTTCATCTGCAATTAGTAATTGAGGTTTTAAAGAAACCGCCATAGCAAGCATGATTCTTTGACACATACCCCCACTTAGTTGAAACGAATAGGATTTGAGAATACGTTTAGGATCTGGTAATCCTATTGAAGAAAGAAGAGGGATTACTTCTTTTTCTGCATCTTTTTTAGATAGACCTGAGTGAGTTTCTAGAATTTCAGTTATTTGGGTTCCAATTGTAATACTTGGGTTTAAAGAAGCCTGGGGATCTTGAAAAATCATACTGATTTCTTTCCCACGTATTTTACGTAAATTTATTTCATCCATAGTTAATATGTTTTCAGAATTAAAATAAATTGAACCGTTTTTTATTACTCCTGGATCTGGTATCAGATTTAATATAGATAAACCCGTGGTAGATTTTCCAGAACCACTTTCTCCGACTATACCGACTATTGTGTTTTTAGGGATACTGAGGTTGATATTATCAACTGCCTTAATTGACGATTCTTTTGATTCAAACACAACTTCTAGATTTTGTATTTCTATTAAATTTTCTTTATTCATATTGCTGATTCTACTATATTTATTTTAGTAATATCGGTTGATATCTACCAATTTTTAATGTGCTAATTAGTTCCTCCAAAGTTGTTATTTTTGTATCGAATTTTGTACCAACTTTACCAATATCTTCAACTTTATGAGCATCGCTTCCTCCAGTCGAGGGTAATTTTACTATTTCGCAAATTTTTGAAGAGAAAATATTTTGTATTTTGTCTCCTCTTCCGTTTAATGATTCTATTGCATCTACGTTTTTAAAAATTAGATCATTTTTAGCATTAATAGCCGTTTTTTCAAGTTTAGTAGAATCCATTTGTGAAACACTATCAAATCTTCTCCTATATGGGTGTGCAGCAATCATAAAACCAGACTTATTTTTTACTACTTTTGATAAAAACTTTATATTATGCATTCCAAAAATATATTCATCTAAACCAAATACAATTACATGCCCTTCTTCGGTAGTAATTTCTGAACCTGGAAAAACTGGAAAGTTATATTTTACCTGTAATTCGTTT
Organism: Rickettsiales bacterium; assembly: GCA_002720935.1. Classification (GTDB taxonomy): domain Bacteria; phylum Pseudomonadota; class Alphaproteobacteria; order Micavibrionales. The sequence goes on from PBIV01000049.1 coordinate 4,330, forward strand.
ATTTGTTCCTGAGTCCAGAATTGATCATGATCAGTTAAGCAAATCCCATCTAAACCATTTTTTTTGGCGTTAACAATTAAATCATCTGGAGAAAGCAAACTATCATCAGATTTTGGGTATGTATGATTGTGAAGATCTATTATCAATAAAAGCCTTTTTATTAGTTAAACTCAACCCCATTAGACTACTATTATTTAGTAGTATTGAAAAGTTCTATGCTACTTTCTATTATCTAGTCTAGATTGTGTAATTTTTCACTTGATACAATATAACTGTGGTGATATGCTATTGTGAATATATATTGAATCATAAATACACCAATAATCTGGATGATCCATGGGAGTTATTATGGAGAATTATTTTCACCAGTATGGTCTTCTCGCAATGTTTATAGTTGTTGCCACAGCCGTTCCTATTGGTATGTTGCTAGTGTCATATTTGGCATCGACAGTTTCAATTAGGCCTCATAAACCAAATCAAACTAAATCGACTATTTATGAATGTGGTGTAGAGCCCATAGGGCCAAATAAATGGGTTCAGTTTGATTTTAAATATTATATGTATGCATTGCTTTTCGTAATATTTGACATTGAGACAATATTTTTATTTCCCTGGGCAATTCAATTTGGCAAACTGGGGATGTTTGCATTAATTGAAATGTTTATTTTTGTCATGATTTTGTTAGTTGGCTTAATTTATGCTTGGAAAGTAAAAGCCTTAGAATGGGGGAAATAATATGAATTTAAATTCAAATTATTTTGATTCAAAGTCATTAGATATTGCAGAGGGTAAAGAAGTTCAAGAACTTAAAGACACATCACTTATTCCTATACAAGAGCCTTTAATTGAAGTTCCAAGTGATGTGGCTAATAATATAGCTGTAACCTCAATAGATGCTTTATTAAATTGGGGAAGAAAATCAGCTGTATGGCCATTATCTTTTGGATTAGCTTGTTGTGCATTTGAAATGATGGCAAGTGCAATGTCTCGATTTGATTTATCTCGATTTGGAGCAGAAGTCTTTCGAGGTTCTCCCAGACAAGCAGATCTCATGATAGTTTCAGGAACAGTTACATGGAAAATGGGCGCTGCTATTAAAAAATTATATGATCAAATGTTAGAACCCAAATGGGTAATTTCTATGGGTGCTTGCGCAACCAGCGGAGGCCCTTATTATCAATCATACAGTGTTGTTCCTGGTGTTAATCATATTATTCCAGTTGATGTTTATGTTCCTGGGTGTCCACCAAGGCCAGATGCATTATTATATGGGATTATGCAATTACAGGAAAAAATTAAGAGATATCGTCTTACACAAAATCCAGCAGGAAGTTAATGATTAAACAACTAAATTCAAATGAAATAATTAAATTACTAGGTACAGATTTTGGCATTCAAAATGATGGCCAAATTAAAAAAGAATTATATGTTTCTCCAGAACAATTAATAAATGTTGTGAAAAAATTAAAAAATTCAAAAGATGCATCTTTTGATTTATTAACTTGTATCTCTGGTATTGATTATGTTGAATATTTTCAGGTGGTATACCACCTGACTTCTACTGTTCATAAACATAGTTGTGTACTTAAGGTAAATTTATATGGCCGTAATGATTTAGTTTGCCCTTCGGTATATGACCTTTGGCAGGGTGCTGATTTTCAAGAACGTGAAATATGGGATTTGTTAGGGATTTATTTTGAAGGTCATCCTAACATGAAACGAATATTTTTATGGGACGGATTCGAAGGACATCCATTACGCAGAGACTACTTAGAATCTCCAAGATAATATAGGGTAGAGTATATGAATAGTGAATTAATGACAGTAAATTTTGGCCCTCAACATCCAAGTACACATGGTGTGTTTAGATTACGAATTACATTAGACGGGGAAACAGTTGTTGCATTGGAGCCTGTTTTCGGATATTTGCATCGCGGGTCAGAAAAATTAGCTGAGGAACGTACATATACTCAAGTTATCACTTTGACGGATCGTATGGATTATACTTCTGCAATGACAAACAATCAGGCCTATGTTTTATCTTGTGAAAAATTAATGAAAATTACTCCACCTGTACGTGCACAATACTTACGAGTCATTTCTGCTGAATTATCAAGAATTGCATCTCATCTTATTGGAACGGGCTTTTTGCTTAATGATCTTGGGGCTTTTATAACTCCTTTGATGTACTGTTTTAGAGAAAGAGAAAGGATCTTAGAGCTCTTTGAAATGTTGTGCGGGGCGAGAATAACGCTTACTTACATGAGAGTGGGAGGTGTTTTTCAGGATACTCCACCTGAATTTTGGCCAGCATTAGATAGCTTTCTTAGTGATATGGAATTACGTTTAGATGAATATGAATCATTACTCACTGGCAATGAAATATTATTGAGTAGGACAAAAGGTGTCAGCTCAATTACAACAGAACAGGCTATCAATGCTTCTATAACTGGACCAATTTTGAGGGCTACAGGCTATGATTGGGATTTGCGCTCGGTTGATCCTTATGAAGTATATAACAGAGTAAAGTTTGAAATTCCTATTGGTCATAATGGTGACAATTTTGATAGATACTTGGTTCGAATAAAAGAAATGAGACAAAGTCTGTCAATAATAAAACAATGTGTAGAACAAATAGAACCTGGACAGATTAGACTGGACTTGCCGTTCCTTATACGCCCTGATTCAGGAGAGGCTTATGGGCGAGTTGAAAGCCCAAAAGGCGAATTAGGTTTCTATTTAATTAGCGATGGTTCTATATCACCGTATAGATGTAAAGTAAGGCCGCCTTCATTAATTAATCTTACCTTATTAAATGAAATGATTGTTGGTTGGAAAGTTGCAGATATGATTGTTACGCTAGGTTCACTTGATTTTAATATGGGAGAGGTAGATCGTTAATGTTGACTGAAAACCTTTGGTTTCATAATATCTATTGTTTTTTATACACTGGTGATACCTCTATTTCAGGATGTGCTAATAGCACAGGCTTGTTACCAGAATCACTGAATTGGATGCCTTATTATATTGCTGGCTTTTCAATGGTTTTGGTTTTAGTAAATATTTTTATGGCCTTTGGTGCTCTTTATACTTATGCAGAAAGAAGGTTGATTGGTAGATTCCAATCGAGAGTTGGACCTAATAGAGTTGGTCCATTTGGAATATTACAACCGGTTGCAGATGGTATTAAATTATTAACTAAAGAATCCATGATACCAGATCAAGCAGATAAACCTGTATATAATATAGCTCCTATAATAATGCTTATACCTGTGATATTAGTCGTAGCGGTATTGCCAGTAGGAGAAGGAACATTTATGACAGATTTAAATATAGCTTTATTGTTTGCAATATCAATAACAGCTCTGACTACAATCGCAATTTTTATGGCAGGTTTTTCTACTGGGAATAGATTTGCGATGCTTGGTGCAATGAGGGCAGTAGCTCAACTAATTAGTTATGAAGTTCCAGTTGTTTTATCTACAGTAGGTATTATACTTTTGACAGGATCATTATCATTGGTTGATGTTGTTGAAGCCCAAGCTATACCTTTTATCTTAGTGCAACCATTAGCATTTTTGATATTTATTATTGGCGGATCTGCAGAAATGAATAGAACTCCCTTTGATACTGTTGAAGCTGAATCAGAACTCATTGCAGGTTATCATACTGAATATGGAGGTATGAAGTTTGCTATGTTCCAATTGGCGGAATACGCTTCAGTGTTAGTTAATTCTGCTCTAATTACAACTTTGTTTTTGAGCGGCTGGGATGGTCCCTTGTCGTTTATACCTTCACCTGTATGGTTTTTATTAAAAATGTTTTTCATGGCATTTTGTTTTATTTGGATAAGAGCTACCCTACCTCGACTTAGAATGGATCAAGTTATGTCATTTGCATGGAAATTTTTATTACCATTAAGCTTATTAAATATATTTGTTACTGCATTTGAAGTTTTAATTTTTGGAACTAATGGAATTTTTACTCAAGGTGATTTATGGCTGATGTCGGGTATCAATATTCTTGTATCAATAATTGGTATTGTTATATTTAGTAAAATTCTTGAAATTGATTCAGGTTTCAATACTCAGTTTAAGGTAACAGTTTAAATAAGGAGATAATAATTTGTACGGACTTGGAATAATTAAAGGATTGTTAGTTACTCTCAGCAATTTTGTGCGTAAGCCTACTACTATCAATTATCCAGAACAAAGAGCTCCACAACACTCACGATTTAGAGGAGAAGAATTTGCATGGTATGAAGAGAGATGTACGGGTTGTGCAAGCTGTGCAAAGTTTTGTCCTTTAGGAATCATTCATATCGTCACAAGTCCCAGTGAGGTAAATATTCCCGAAGGTGATTCTTACAAATTAGAAGCTTTTGATATAGATATAGCAAGATGTATGTTTTGTGGTTTTTGTGTCGAAGTGTGCCCTTATGATGCATTGTTTATGGGGAGTGGTTTTGAGGAAGCACAATATAGTAGACAAGATCTAGTTCTTGATAAAATTAAAGATCAGAGAGAGGGTAAAAATAAATCTCCTAGCACATGGTTCAGGCCACAATTGGAATCCCAAAAATACCTACCTCTTTCTGATAAAGAAATGAAATGGGACAATGCCGGTCGAGAAGAATGGACCTATCACCCCGCAAAACGACCAAAAAGAGATTTATTATCATGGAGAAATAAAAATTTTAAAAATAAAGGGGAAAATTGAATCTGACAGATATCTTTTTTATAATTTTTTCATTGGTAGCATTTACTTCTGCGTTACTAGTAGTATTTATACAAGATTTATTTAAGAGTGCTTTGATGCTCGTAGTAACATTTATAAGTGTTGGTGGTATTTTCTTTTTATTAAGCGCAGAATTTTTAGGAGTAATACAGATATTAATATATGCGGGTGGAATAGCAATTATAATTATTTTTGGCATTTTAATGACAAAGGATATGGCAACTGCAAATACATCGAATATATTTATGTTCATAAATGGTCAAATTTGCTTAATATTTTTTGTTTTACTTTCATATTTTCTAATCAATGAAAAATGGGTTTTGCTAGACCTTACAAGTACCTCATATGCGGAGCAGGCTAAAAATCTATTTTCAAATACTACAAATCATTTAGCTACTCTTCTTCTTAAAAATTGGGTAATTGCATTTGAGTTTAGCTCAGTTTTGTTGCTAGCAGTTATCATTGGTTCATTAGCAATAGTTAAGGATAAAAACGAATGAGTTTAGAGTCTGTCTTAACATTATCAGCAGGTCTTTTTGCTATAGGCCTTTTTGGGGTATTAACCAAACGAAACCTTATTGCTGTTCTTATGTGTGTTGAATTGATGTTTAATGCAATTAATGTTGCTGCAGTTGGAATATCTCGTTACATTGCGCCATCTATGTTTAGAATTGCGGGGTCTGACTTAAATAATGATCAGATTGATTTGATACTATCTGGCCACGTGATTTCGATTTTTTCTATAGCAATATCAGCAGCTGAAGTTTCTATGGCGTTGGCAATTATTATTCTTATTTATAGAACTAAAAATACTGTTGATATTTCAGATATTAATAAAATGAACGGTTAAGATATGTGGATAAAATATTTAGAAGCTGAAAACTTATTTGTTGCCGAAAGTTGGAAGGAACTTTTTGAAGGTGAGGGCTTGCCTGTAAGGTTACTTCCCAATTTGGGTTTAGAAAACTGGTCTGATTCTAGTGAATTTTCTATCATGGTCCCACGTGGGCGTGAGCATGTAGCTGATGAAATAGTTAGAAAATTATAATTATTGTGAAAGATGGATAAATGTTGGAAATAGAAATTATAATTTCTTTGATTTTTGTAACTCCTTTAATTGTTGCATTTATTAATACTTTATTAATTACCTTCGGTGAAAATACTGATGTAAGAATGGGATCTTATTTCTCGATTATTGGTATATTAATATCATTTATTTTTTCAATCTATATTTTTTCTCTAGCATATGGAGATGACTATTATAAAATTAGTGCTTCTTTCGAATGGTTTAGTATAGGGAAATTGCCCATTTTATTTGGATACTATGTGGACTTTGTTACAGCTTCGATGTTGTTAGTAGTAACAGGTGTGAGTTTACTTGTACAAGTTTATTCTCTCGGATATATGGAGGGCGATAAGGGACTTATTCGATATTATACATACCTATCCTTATTTACTTCATCAATGCTAGGAGTAGTATTATCAATTAATATATTACAAATGTATTTTTTCTGGGAATTAGTTGGAGTTTGTTCTTATCTTCTAATAGGGTTCTGGTTTGATAGAAACTCAGCAAGGAATGCTGCTAAAAAAGCCTTTTTAATTACTAGAATAGGCGATGTTGGCTTTTTATTTGCAATACTTTTAATTTTTTCAAATGGTTTGTCTTTAATAGATAAAGGATTAAACCCATTAATTATACAAGATATTTTATTAATGACCGGTGATTTTAGTACTAACATAATACTATTGATTTCTGTTGGTTTAATTGCTGGGGCAGTTGGTAAATCTGCTCAATTCCCATTGCATACTTGGTTGCCAGATGCAATGGAAGGTCCAACACCTGTTAGCGCCTTAATCCATGCCGCTACCATGGTTGCAGCAGGTGTGTTTTTACTAGTTAGATTCTTTGATTTTATAAGTGCTAGTTCTGCATCTTTATTGATTATATCCATCATTGGATGCACTACTTCGTTATTAGGAGCATCTATAGCTTTGGTGATGAATGATATCAAGAAGGTTTTAGCTTACTCAACGATAAGTCAACTAGGATATATGTTTATGGCAATCGGTATTGGAGCTCCGGCAATTGCTATGTTTCACTTAGTTACACATGCATTTTTTAAGGCATTATTATTTTTAGGCGCTGGAAATGTCAGCCATGCAGTACATAGCTTTGAAATGGAAAAAATGGGTAATTTAAAGAGTAAAATGCCAGTTACCTATTATACTTTTATTTTAGGTTCTTTGAGTTTAGTAGGTATTTTCCCTCTTGCTGGGTTTTGGAGCAAAGACGAAATCATCAATACTGCGTACCATGGTGCAAATTTAGCTTCTACAATTGTTTTAATTGGTAGTTTGATTGGTGTATTAATGACAGCTTTCTATACCTTTAGAATGGTATTTCTTACCTTTAATGATCGTATTAAATCTTCAAAAAGTTTAGAAATCGAAGAGTCTCCTAAAACCATGCTTGTACCTGTTATTATCTTGTCAATTTTTGCAGTAATAACCGGATTTCTTATAAATCCTCCAATAGATATATTCATGTTCGAAAAACATTGGTTTTTACATTATCAACATCATAAAATAATTAATATTAATTTGTTGATTGCAACAATTTCCACACTGTTAGCTACTTTAGGTATAACCGCAGCATGGATATTTTATAAAAATAGAAATCTTACTAATAGGTTGTTTACAAATGCAAGTATAAGCCACATATTACATAAGAAATGGTTTTTCGATGATCTTTATGAATTTATAATAGTTAAACAAATATTTTATCGTTTTATAACTCGAATGATACAAATATTTGATGACGTAATTATTAATCGATTCTCTGATTTGGTTGGTAGTCTGGCTAAAAGCCTTGGCCGTCCAGTAGCTTTTTTCCAAAATGGTTCTGTTCAGTTCTACGGGTTAATTCTTACTATATTTTATGGTTTAGTTGTTACTTTAGGGGTGTTGTATCTTTATGTTGTTTCATAAAAATAGAAGGTATATAAATACATGTTAACTATATTGATTTTCATACCAATATTGGGCGCTTTGATTATTCCTTTGATAAGAAATAATTCAAATTATATTAAATTCTGGGCTTTGATAATTACAGGCCTAGAATTGCTCATTTCAGTTTTCATGTTGATTAATTTTGACTTATCTAAAAATGGGTATCAATTTGTAGAAAGCTATGAATGGATTCCTTCACTTGGTATCTCTTATCATCTTGGGGTAGATGGATTAAGCTTGCCATTAGTTTTTTTGACAACTTTATTATTTGTTTGTGCTATTTCAATTTCAATTCCTATTAAAACACGTGTCGCAGAATACTTTTTCTGGTTTTTAGTTTTAGAAACTTCAATATTAGGTGTTTTTGTTTCGTTGGATCTTGTTCTTTTCTTTATATTTTGGGAACTAGAACTTATTCCAATGTATTTTATAATATCTGTTTGGGGTTCAGGTAATAAAGAATACTCTGCAATGAAATTTGTGATATATACATTATTGGGATCGGCTTTTATGTTGGTTGGATTATTGATAACAGGGTTATCGGTAGGCAATTTTAATATAGAACAACTTTCAACTATAACATTGACTGGCGATAATTTCATAGTATCCCCAATTTATGTATTCATAATGTTTTTTGTTGCTTTTGCAATAAAGTTACCTTCATGGCCGCTTCATTCTTGGCTTCCTGATGCTCATACAGATGCACCAACAGCAGGGAGTGTGATACTTGCTGGGGTTTTAATTAAAATGGGTGGTTACGGGATTATAAGAATTTGTGTGCAAATATTTCAACAAGAAGCAAAAGATTTATCGTTGTTATTGGTGTTTTTGGGGGCCTTTAGTTTAGTTTACGGCGCTATTATTACTTTTAGACAAACAGATATAAAAAAACTTATTGCATTCAGTAGTGTAAGCCACATGGGTATAGTGTTATTGGGAATTAGTGCATACAAATCTGATAATGTAGAAGTTGCATCATTTGGATTAGAAGGTGCTGCGTTACAAATGTTCACTCACGGAACAATAACTGGTTTGTTATTTCTTTCAATAGGTTTGATATATGATCGACTTCACACAAGAGAAATAAAACAATTACAAGGTCTTGTTTATCAGGCACCAATAATAAGCTTATTTTTTGTAATAGCATCTATGGCCTCATTGGGATTACCTGGGTTAAGTGGATTTGTTGCAGAAGTAACTGTTTTTATGGCCGCCTTTGCAGTCTGGAATTGGTTTACCGTGATTAGCGTTTTTTCGATAGTCCTTACAGCAGGATATATGTTGTGGCTAGTTCAAAGAGGAATTTTTGGAGATAATAATGGAACAGAAAAGAATTTACCCAAACTTTCATCATATGAATATGTTCCTGCTTTATTACTTATTATGTCAATCATAGCAATAGGTGTGTATCCTAATATTATTTTTGAATATTTTGAGCAAGGTGTTATTGCTTTTGTGAACAATACAATAGGAGTTTAAATTAATGGATGTAGCAGATTTAATATACCTAGGAAGTGAATTAATTGTTGCAATAACTGCTACTTTGATGCTTCTGATGGGCATTTTTTCTGGAAGATATGTGCTTGCTAAAATCATTTCATTGTTTGGTATACTAAGTGGCTTAATTTATGCCATTGGACTATGGTTTATTCCTTCAACTTATGTTTTTTATAATACAATACATGCAAACCAATTCAGTGTATTTTTTAAAGTACTTGTTTTGGCAACTTTGTTTTTGATTATTTTAGGTTCTTACGAGTATTCTAAGTATTTTGGAAAACTTAAAGTAGAATATATTAGTTTAATGATGTATTCAGCAGTAGGCATGATGCTCTTGCCTGCAACTAACGATTTTATTACAGCATATATAAGTCTTGAATTAATTTCACTTCCATTGGTTGCAGTAATTGCAATGACTAAAGAAGAAAATTCTATTGAAGCAAGTTTAAAATTTTTAATAATTAGTGCTATAAGTTCTGCATTTTTATTGTATGGAATAGTCCTCCTATACGGATTTAGTGGCTCAACTAATTTTGATGTTATTGCACATATTTTGTCAGGAAGAAGTGTTGATTCCAATTTTTCAATTGTATTAATAGCTATTTTATTTATTATAGGCGGTGTGGGATTCAAGGTAGGGATTGTTCCGTTTTATATGTGGATTCCTGATGTATATCAAGGAGCACCAACTCCAGTGGTTACATTTTTGTCTATAGCTAGTAAGTCTGCAGGATTTGCTTTGCTAATAAAAGTTTTTATTATTGCTTATGGATATCTAGATTGGACTTATAGTATCGCAATTATTGCAGCTCTCACTATGATGGTGGGTAATGCTGGTGCATTACTTCAAAGAAATTCAAAGAGACTATTGGGCTATAGTGGTATAGCACATGCAGGGTATATATTAATTGGAGTTGCATGTTTTTCTCAATTTAGTACGGTATCAGGGCAAGTTGCGATACTTTTTTATTTATTTACTTATTCATTTACAAATATTGCAGCTTTTTATTCATTAATGAGCATTTCGTTATCTACTAATAGTTATTCAATACAAAGTTACTCAGGTGCTTTTTTTACTAATAAATTTGCATCAATCGTTTTAGTGATATCTTTCTTGTCTCTTATTGGTTTACCTCCGACATCCGGGTTTTTAGGAAAGTTATATTTATTCAATGCTGCTATAAAATCGGAATTAATTTGGTTGGTTTTATTCGGTGTGATTAATAGCGTTTTTTCAGCCTATTACTACCTTAAAGTCATAAAAACGCTTTTTGTTTCAGATATTCAAATAGACAAATATCATAATTTTAGTTCCTATTCATTAAATATCGTTTTAATTTGTACTTTAATTGGTATATTAGTTTTAGGTGTATATCCTGATCCATTTTTGCAATTGCTAGAATCTTCTATTAGTAACTAGATTTTTTATAGAGATTAGTTATGAAACTATACATTATATTAGCCGAAATGAAGGGTGATTTTATTTCTTACATTGGTAATCAGTATGACAATTTTCAAATGCTTGGATATAAATTTGCTAAAGACCATACAGAAGCATGTGTTGATTTTTTTAGCGATCCAGCATTTCCTATTGATTGGAATGATGTTGAATATATTTGGGCAGAAGAATTGTTGTTAGAGAATGATAGCGGTAAATTTGGAGAAAATAGAAAAATATACACTGACGTATTTCGGTTACCACCTAATTAATTATTATATCTATAGACTTATTATAAAAGTATGTCTTTTTTGACTCTTTTAATTCCATGTTATTTGGTAGCGTGAAATTATCATTTACAAGATTCACATTTATCTCTTTATTTACATGGCTATATTCATTAAATGGTATTACAATTTTACCTCTAATATCTAAAACATATTTGATAGAGTTGTTATTTTTCATTAATTTGATTAAGTCTGAGTGTTCATCTATATCGTTATTTATTCCATGGCTATTAACTATTTCATACGTCCTAAGTATATCTATATGAGAGGTAAAACTATTTTTCCCAAATCTAAATTTGAAATCTTTATTCAAAGGTAACAGTAACCCATTAGTACCATTATCTTTATTTGCTTTAGCTATTACAGGTATTTTGAAATTATTTGATTTTTGAATAAATTGTAAAATATCATTTATTTGGATCATACCAAGATCAGCAGGTAATATTAATTTATTGTTATTTTTTGATATGTCTAAATATTGTTGCAGGCTATCATTTAAATTATTTCCTAAATTTTTTATAGGTATTTGATTTTTTATTGAATAAATATGAGATATATAATCAAATTCTTGTATTGAATACTCATTTCCCAAGATTGTTATATATGGTTCCATTTTTAATTGGCTTAATGCCATATAAGAGGTAGTCACTACATGGTTTAAGAGCCAAATCGTCAAGTTTTTTCGTTGTAATTCACTTAGTTTGTTGGCAAGACGTGTTTTTGTATTTCCAATTGATATATTTGCGATTGGTATGATTATTTCAAAATTAGATTTGGAGTTAGGTGTCACCATTTTAGATTTGTTTTTTAATAATCTCTAAGATAAATTTTGCCAGTTGTTTTTTATCTTCATCAGAATTCATTATAGTATTGGTAGCTACTGCATTTATCCCTAATTTTTCAATATTTCTAATTTCAGATAAATCTTGTATATCTATTATTAGAATGTCACAAATTCCACGTAATAAATTTGCAATTCCAACACAACTTACATCTTCACCAAATTCATCTAACATTTTTGCTGCTGGCCCTTTAATTGCATTACCTTTTACAATTGGGCTTACTGCGATTCTTATACCGTTAAAATTCTCAATTTTTTCACGTACCTTATTTATAGATACTATAGGATCAATACTAACGTAAGGATTTGAAGGGGATATGACTAATACGTCACATCTTTCTAATGCTTTTTCAAACCCAGTAGACATTTGTGCTAAATCTATTCCTTCAAAATCTATGTTTAATAGTTTTGGTTTACATTTATGTTCAACGAAATATTCTTGAAATTTCAATTTACCAATGTTTGTTGTACATATTGTTCTTACTATTTGATCAGACATTGGGTATATTTCTGATTTAATACCTAGTTTGGATCTAATTAGATTTGTAGATTCAGATAAACTGCTCCCTGATCTTATTAATTCGGTTCGTAGAATATGAGTGGCAAAATCTTTATCACCAATATTAAACCATGTATCGTATCCATAATAATTTAACATATTTAAAGTGGTGTAAGAGTCATTTATTATTCCCCATCCTTGTGTTGTGTTAGATAAATTACTCAATGAATACATCATAGTATCAAGGTCTGGGCAGATATATAAACCATAGATTTCAGTATCATCAGCTGTATTAACTACTATTTTTAATTGATGAGGGTCAAGTGAGAGGTATAGCCCTTTGGCCAATTTGGCGCCGCCAACACCGCCTGCTAGAGTTAATATGCTGATTTCAGCGATATCTTTGTTCATTAGAATGGGCTTTGTAGCTTTTTATCAGATTTATTAGGGTGAATATATTTATATTTAGGCATGTTTATTAATTGTTTATAAGAGCCAAAAATATTTTCACTATTTTCTTCTATAGAATCAAGGGGGTCGCTATTTTCTTCTTTTTCGGAAAAAATTTTATGTATGCTATAGTCAGTGTATCTTTCAGCAGGTGTTCGCCCTGTGTCCCATATAAGTTGGCGTATTTCTCTAGGTCTCAATAATTGCCCATGTTGAGCTCCAGCGGCTGTAGAAATACTCTCGTTCATTAAAGTACCTCCCATATCATTTACTCCAGCATTAAGTAGTATTTGAGCTATGTTGGGGCCTTCTTTTGGCCATGATACTTGAATATTTGGTATCCAGTTATTTAATGCTATTCTTGAGACAGCGTGAATTTTTAGAACTTCGATACCTGAGGGTCCTTTTCTTAAGTTTGGAATCGATTGTTTTTTAAACATTGGTGCTTCATCAAAAATAAAACTTAAAGGGACAAACTCAGTAAATCCCTCAGTTGATTTTTGAATGTTTCGAAGTAAAACAAGGTGATTTGCAATATGATGGTTTGTTTCTATGTGACCATACATCATTGTTGAAGTAGTAGGAATCCCTATTTTGTGGGCTGTTGTAATTACATCTATCCATTGTTTAACTGTAATCCTACCAGGAGAAATAGTATCTCTTATTTTTTGATCTAATATTTCTGCAGAGGTTCCAGGAAGGCTTGTAACTTGGGCATTTTTTAATTCTATTAGATACTCTTTAATACTAGTCTTAGAACGAATGGATCCATATAAAACCTCTTCAGGAGAAAAGCCATGTATATGTATATTTGGGATTTCTTTTTTGATTTCTTTACATAACTCTATATAATAATCACCATTCATTTTGGGCGGTAACCCTGCTTGAATACATAATTCGGTAGCTCCTAACATATACGCTTGCTTCCCTCTTCTAATGATTTCTTCAGTAGGTAGTATATAGGATTCTTCAGTTCTATAATCTCGACTGAATGCACAAAATCCACATCCTTTAATACAAACATTGGTGAAGTTTATATTTCTATTAACAACATAGGTTACTTTATCACCAACAGTTTTGGAACGTAATAAATCAGCTGTCCATACTACTGAGTTCAAATTTGGGCCATTAGTAGTGAGTAGCAAAGAGATTTCAGAAATAGTAATATCCTTACCTTCGAGAGCTTTGTTTAATATTCTTGCTATCTTAGGACTAATATTGGCAAATGAGTCGTTTAATTCTGAATTAAACAATTGTTGGTTTTTTAACTTTGACATAGTTAAATATTCCTCCATCTACAAATCCATTTGAATCCACCGATGACTCGATTTTTTTTGATAATAGTTTAGAGTATTTAAATTGAGCATTTTTAGATTCAATAAATTCAGGGTATATAGGTAGTCTTGGTTTTAATTCAAATCCTTTTTCGGTAGTTTTTTGATTTAATTGTTCAATAGTAGGCCATGGCGCTTCAGGATTAACATAGTCAATGGTTAGTGGGGATATTCCTCCCCAGTCGTTTATTCCTGCGCTTAGGAAATTCTCATAATACCCTTCATTAAGATTAGGGGGTACTTGAATATTGGCATTAGATCCCATGATAATACGGGTAGCAGCAATTGTCCAAATAAAGTCTTCAACCTGTGGTTCTGGGTGACTTTTCATAGGAATATCTGATTTTGCTCTAAAGTTTTGAATTATCAACTCTTGGATATGTCCATAATTTTCATTTATTTTTTTGATAGCAAAAATAGAATCCAATCTCTCTTTTTTTGTTTCTCCAATACCAACTAAAATTCCAGTTGTAAATGGTATTTGTAATTTGCCTGCATTTTCGATTGTTTTTAATCTGGCTTTTGGACGTTTGCTAGGAGCAAATTCATGAGGTTCGCCTATTTGTGATAACCTATCACTAATGTTTTCTAACATTAAACCAAGAGAAACATTAGTATTTTTTAATTTTTTCATATCATTTCGTGTCATAGTACCTGGGTTTCCATGAGGGAATAAATTTGTTTCACGAGCGATTAATTCAGATATATAGGAAAGATATTCAATCGTTGAAATATACCCATGATCTTTAAGCCATTTTTTCACTATAGGGAATTTTCTTTCTGGACGCTCTCCAAGGGTAAATAACACTTCTTTACAACCCAGTAGATCAGCTTTTTGTGCAAGATTTAAAATATAATTTTCCTTTAAAAAGATCGTATCATAAGAAGTTGGGTCTTCCCGAAATGTGCAGTAGGAACAAATATCCGAGCATACTTGTGTTAATGGGACAAATATTTTTGGAGAAAAGGTTACAATATTTTTTTTGCCTGCATTTCGAATTAGAGATGCAGAAATACATAAATCCTTAATGGTAATATATTTATCGAAAAATATTTCATACAATTCATTATCTGGAATTACTCTATTTTCAATAATCTTTTCGGTAATCTTTCTTAGCTGATAGGGAATATTGCTTTTTTCAGCAGCTGAAATATCGTAGTCAATATTTAAGTTTAGATTAGAGCCCATATTATTAATTATTTCTATAAATTATTACTAAGTATTCTATTAATTGAAAGCTCCAACTCATCTTGAGGCACAAAACTTTCAAATTTGTCTATAATAATCCCTTGGGTATTAATCAAGAATACCCAAGGTTCACTTGGTAAATTCCAAGGTTTTATAACTGGTGAAATTTTAGTAAATTCTCCTTCTTTATTTGCACTTTCAATATCATATACTTCTATATGAATGAAATACATATCCTTATTATAATTTTCATGAAGTGTTTTGATAATATTCATTTGTGGTCCACAAGTGAAACTTTTACATTGTCCTGGTGTCGCAAATAATATTAATAAAGGTTTGTCTTTTAATAATAGTATATCGTCTACTGACTTATTATATAAATTCAAAAGTGGATTAATATCAGAAGTTATATACTTCAGTTCTTCGTTATTTTTAGCTACTAAATTGTTTGTTTTAGGGATCTTATCACCTATAGTCGGCGTTAAACTTGTTGATTTAACCCTTATTACTATTCTTGCTTTTTGATTTTTATATTTTCCATCTTGTGGTCTGATTTCCGCTAACCAGTCACCAGGTGTGTCAAAATTTACGGTAGATGCAAAAACTCCAGATTTTGAATTAGGCCAATTAATAAAATTACCTTCTTTTGTGAATTGAAATATAGAAGAGTTGTTTTTTTGTTGGAAAAAATCGATTGAAATTTTGTCGGCAATAATTGTTTTTCTTTGAGGGTTTTGAATACCTAGAATTAATCTATTAGAGCCAATGGATATATCACTAGTCCCTAGTGTTGCTATTAGGTTCAATTCCACTTTTTTGGTAGACTCTGCTTTATTATAAAATACGAAGTAAGAGATACAGAGTACTAATGTAATTAAAGAAGCAGCAAAAAATAGAAACAATATACGTTTTTTCATCTAGCTAACCTTCTTTGAATTTACGATATATATGTATAGTTATTTTTGAATCAGGATAATAGTCCAGAGGAGGGTTCGTTTTAGATATATCTAGTTCAATAGCATATGGGTTGAAAACATCAGCTAAGCTACTAACAAGATATTCAGCAAGTGATTCAATTAGATTAAATTTTATCTTTGCTAATTCATAATAAAGATAATTAATAACGTCAGAATAATTTATGGTATCTTCAATTTTGTCAGATACTGCAGATGATTTTAGGTCTTTATATAGCTTTATATTTATTAATATATCTTGTTTTATTGATTGCTCTTCTGGGGTTATACCTAAATAGGTAGCAGCAATAATGTTGTTTAATTCGATATAATCATCATTAAAAGGCATAAATATATCTCGCTACATATTTATTTAAGACTGAGACATTTTGTTTGCTAATTCAAGAAGGTTGCGTGCTCTTTTTACCACTGGTACGTCAATCATTTTACCGTCAAGAGAAGTTGCGCCAGAACCATTTTTTTCTGCTTCTTCGAATACTTCAATCACCTTTTTGGCATATTCAATGGCTTCTTGTGAGGGACTAAATAGATTATTAATACTTTCTAATTGTCCGGGATGAATAGCAAATTTAGCTTTAAAACCTAGTGGTAAAACACTTTTTATCTCTTGCTCTAGTCCATCATTGTCTCTGAAGTTGACATATGGAGTATCGATTGCTGTAATACCAGCAGCTTTTGCTGCTATTGCAACAACAGAACGAGGGTATAGTATTTCAATACCTGTATCCGACCTTTGAATACCCATATCGTTTGTATAATCTTCACCACCGAAAGCTATGCCGAGCATTCTACTCGATGCTGATGCAATACTACTAACATTTACTATAGCTGAAGCGCTTTCTATCCATGCTATAATTTTCGTTTTACCATCTTCTACTGATTTTTCTGATTCTATTTGACTTAATATTTTACTAATTTCTTTAATATCCCAACTGCTCTCGATTTTACCTACACTTATTCCATAGGTTTTAGAACTTACTACAGCACTTATATCATCAAAGATTAAACCAGTATCTAAGGCATTGACTCTCGGTACTATAGATTGATTTTTTCCAGATAATGTACTCAATTTTTCACTAATTAAACTACGAGCATTACTTTTTTCGTTGTCGGGAACAGAATCTTCCATATCAGGCACAAGAATATCAGTATTTGCAGTACTTGCTTTTTCGAGCATGTCACTTCTATTACCAGGTACAAATAAAAGGCTTCTAAATAATTCCACTTCACTCTCCTAAATAAAAAATAAAATAAATTTTGCAAACTCAAATTAGGTTTTAGAAGTATAACATATATGTCTAAACTTAAATATAATTTGTATTTATCTATAATGATATAATAAGATGTCTCAGGACTATTTAGATTGGAGATGAGTATGAAATCCATAAGTATTATTGGTATCGAAGGTTTGCCTATCATATACCCTGGAGACGATTTGCCAAAATTAATTATGGATGCCTGTGAAAAAGAAAACATCATTATTGAAAATGGTGATATTCTTGTTGTAACTCAAAAAATCATATCTAAATCTGAATCTTGTTTAGTAGATTTGAACACTATTACTCCATCTAATTTAGCAAAAAAATGGGCAATAGAATGGGATAGAGATCCAAGATTAATTGAATTGGTTTTTCAAAAAAGCAAAAGAATTTCTAAAATGCAGAATGGGGTTTTACTTACGGAAACTGAACATGGTTTTTATTGCATAAATGCCGGTATTGATTTATCGAATGTATCTGGTGATAACATGGCCACTTATTTGCCGATAGACTCTGATAAATCTGCATTTAATATTCGAAATTCTATAAAAAAGTCATTGGGGATAGATACCGCAATAATTGTTACAGATACTTGGGGTAGGCCATGGAGATTTGGTGTGACTAATGTGGCAATTGGCCTATCAGGCATGTCTCCTTTTCGTGATTACAGAGGATTAAGTGATGCAAATGGAATGGATCTCAAGGCATCTGTAATTGCGGTTGTGGATGAATTGGCTGCTGCTTCTGAATTGGTAATGAATAAGCTAGATAATATTCCTGTGTGTTTGGTTAAAGGTTATAAGTTTGTTCCGGATGAGGGATCTATAAATGACTTAATTCGACCACCAGAGCAAGACTTATTTAGATAATTATAGAATTATATGTTGTTCGTGATATACATTGGCTGTATATTTTAAGAATCTAAATATTTTTTTGTTAGGAATTAATTATGAGTGATAAAAAGTATAATAGTTTTTTTGCTAATAACGTGCCTCAAAATTCAGTTTTAACTGAACCCCTTCCAAGGCCAAAATACGATTTTGCAGTCGCATTCCCTGATCCAGACCATTTTCCCATTGGGGAATTGCACGCGTCTTTGGGTGAAGCATTAAAAGACCAAGGGCGAGATTTAGTTTTCTATCCACACCCCCAAGGCCTTCTCGAATTTCGTGAATTAGTTTGTAAAAAAATTAAAGACAATAGAGGTATAGAAGTAGGTCCTCAAAATGTGATCATAACCGCAGGTTCTGGGCAGTCTATAAATTTAATCACCCAATTATTTATTAATCCTGGTGACACGATTGTTTCAGAAGAGTTTACATATACAGGAGCTTTAAGAGTTTTTGAAAGATTTGGCGCTAAAATGGCTGGTGTAGAAATGGATGAAGAAGGTATGATACCGGCCTCTCTAGAGAACAAATTAATTGAATTAAAAAATAGTGGAATTACACCAAAGTTTATATATACAATTCCAACTTTTCAAAATCCAGTTGGCACTGATATGACTTTAGAAAGAAAGAAAGATATACTAGCAATAGCTCAAAAGTTTCAGATTCCTTTATTTGAAGATGACTGCTATGCTGATTTAAGGTTTGAAGGCGAAAATTATCCCGCAATTGCTTCTCTCGAAAGTTCTGATAATGTAATTTATTCAGGTTCATTTTCAAAGATACTAGCACCTGGACTAAGATTAGGATGGATAGTAGCACCGGATTCATTTTTACCATATCTTATGGCTGTAAATCCAGGAACTCCTCCTAGTCAGTTCACAATACTGTCTGCCCTATACTTTTTGGAAAAAAATATGGAAGAACATGTGGCTGGTTTATGTACTATGTTTCGAGGTAAACGCGATTGCATGCTTGGGGCTATAGGTGAATTTATGGGGTCTGAAGTTGAAATAATCGCTCCTAAGGGCGGATTATATTTATGGTTAAAATTTCCCGATGACTTAGATTTGGAACCAATATTGCCAATAGCTCGTGAAAAAGGTGTTATTTTTGGTTTAGGCAACACTTTTTCAACAGAGAAAAAGGCTAATAATTATATACGCTTGTGTTATGGATATCACAATCTGGAAGATACAGTTTCTGGTATAGAACTATTGGCAAAAGTTTTTAGAGAACAAGGATTGTTAAAATCTTAGTTTGAAATTTGGTATTTAGTGTGTTAAAGTTAAGTTTCTGGTGGTTTGAGCGGGACGGAACCACCCGTTACCATCCCGAACACGGAAGTGAAACATCCCAGCACTGACGATACTGTGCTCGCAAGGGTATGGGAAAATAGGTC
>PBIV01000050.1 GCA_002720935.1 Rickettsiales bacterium
AAATATGGCGAGGAAGTTCGCGTTGTCTCTATGGGTAAGCTTGATATGCTCGGCGGTGTTGAAGCAAAAGACGGCGATTACTCAATTGAGCTTTGTGGTGGAACGCATGTTAATCGCACAGGCGATATCGGCTTTTTCAAAATCACTGGGGTTAGCACCGTTGCTGCCAATGTTAAGCGTATCGAAGCATTAACAGGTGTAAAAGCAACTAACTATGTTTTAGACAACCAATCTGTGCTTGATCAACTCTCTGGAATGCTTTCAACAACAAGCGATGCAATCTCATCACGTATTGATGCTTTGTTAAAAGAAGGCAAAGAGCAAAAATCATTGATTGATAATCTTCGTCATCAAATCGCACTTGGCGGTGGTGGTGCAAAAGGCAGTGCCAATGATGATATTAAAGAGATCAACGGCACAAAACTGGTTGCTAAAACCATGCAAGATTTCCCAGCGAAGAATTTACGCTCTATTGCCGATGATTTAATGGCGAAAATTAAATCTGGCGTGGTCGCTCTCGTGGCTGTTAATGATGGCAAGGCGGCAATCCTTGTTTCGGTAAGTGAAGATTTAACCAGCAAATATAATGCGGTTGAGTTGGTAAAGGCTGGTGTTGAAACGCTTGGCGGCAAAGGTGGCGGTGGACGTCCTGACTTTGCGCAAGGCGGTGGCCCAGACGGAACAGCAGCTGATAAAGCGATCGAAGTGATTGAAAGCAAACTTGCCTAAATCCCTTTTTTGCGTTAAGATTAAAACGGATTTACAAAAAAGATATGTATTTAAAACTGAGCCAGAGGGGCTCGGGCTGGATATATTCTTTTTTAAAATCCATTTACTCAAAATTGAATAAGTAGAAAACGCGTTCTTAAATTTTTTGAATTAATAATAGAAAAATTATTATTTTCAATAAAACTTTACATTATGCATAATATTGTTATAATCCGATATTATCGCAAACTTGAAAAGAAGAAGGGGACAGCTTATGAGTTCAGGTTTCAAGACAAAATTAGGGACAATTACAGGTCGTTTTGAATATGGTGTGCGTGGTCTTTGGGATCGTATGCTAATCAAAGATATTGAGACTTCTAAAAAACGTGGTGACAGTGCCGTTGAGATTGGTGGCATGGAGAGTGTTAGAGATTTAAATCAACAACGCCGCGCTGCTTTAGCAAAAAGACTAAGCTTGAGAAACTAAAAAAGATTTTTAAAAAAAATAGCCCGCATCTTCGCGGGCTTTTTCTTATGGTTTTAAATTCTTTTCTAATCTGCGACGTCTTTTAACATCATTTGATATATTGGGTGTATCACTCAATTTAAAAACGCGTGCCTCATAATAATTTGGATAGCGTTGATAGATATTGTCACGTGAAATATTTGTAAATTCGTTATTCTCTAAATGCTGAATGATTTTATCCAGAGTTTGCTCAGATGGCTCGATGATATTTTTCTCAACACGAAATCCGTGAATGGTGCCCGGTCTATCGGGGCTTTCAAATAAGATTACATGAGGTTCTAAATGAAAGTCTTTGCGCTGTTTATTTGAAACAAAGCCATAAACAGGGCGGCCATCAAATTCATCCCTTAAGTCGATAAAATAATTTCTCATAAGGAGTTCCTTTCTAAAGTGCTAAGCGACTTTGACGTCTTGGCTTTCTTGTTGATTTTGTCTCTTGGGGATCAAGTTCAACCAAATCGGCAATAATAAAGGCTGGGTCAGCTTGAATAATGTTTTCACGTTTGACGTTTGGATAGCCACGTTTTTCTAGATGCGCAATGATTTGATCTTGTAGCTCATCACTTACATTAATACGTGGGTGCAAGACCATACCAAAGCGGTTTTGACCTGGCTCATCTGGGCTAACATATAAATGGACATGAGTTTCTTTGTATCCATTGTTGCGCTCTTTAACCATGATAAAGGCAAAAACATCGCCGCGCTCATGATGGTCTCTTAAATCTAAATAATGGTTTCTAATCATAAATCTCTCTCTCTTTTTGATTTTTTATAGTTTTAGCATGAGTTTCATATTTTGTACTGCCTGTGTCGCAGCCCCTTTGCCAAGATTATCAAGCATGGCATAGACAATAAATTGTGGCTCATTGCCATCATCCCAACCAGTGACAGCGATTTTTACGGTGTCTAAAGGAGGAGCGTTTTTTATCTCATTAATCATTTTAAACGCCCCGAAGTTAACAGATCGGCGCTGTGGGTCAAGAGGTAATATTTCAACTTTTGAATCTGGACTATTGTAATATTTTTCAAACGTTCTTTGAATGGTTTCTAATGTGACTTGATCGCGCATTTCTTCTGGTATTGAAGCTTTATTAAAAGGGATTGAGACAATCATACCGCGTGCAATGGGAAGAATTGTAGGGGTAAAAACTGGATTGGTATTTAAGCCAGAATAATTTTTAATCTCTTCAATATGACGATGCGGTTTAGTGAGATTATATTGGCTAAATGCACGGCTGAGTAAATAATCATCATTATTGGGTTTTTCAAAATTACCGACCATTTTCTTACCGCCCGTGGTATAGCCAGCCACACCATTTACGATGTTAGGTGCATCTTTTGATAAAATACCATCTTTAATAAGGGGCGTTAAAATGGAGATAGCACCAGTTGCAAAACACCCAGGGTTGGAAACAAAGCGTGCATTTGCAATTTTTCGCGGTTGATCTTCATTCAATTCAGGAAAACCATAAGCCCAGAAATTTTTATCTTTTATTGGCATGTCACGATGCGCTGATGAGGCATCAATTGTTTGGACATCATATTTTCTTAAAAAAGGAATTGTTTGTTTTGTGACATCATCTGGCAAACATAAGATCACAAGATCGGCCTCTCTAGATGCTTTTTGACGAAGTTTTACATCGCGCGTGTCAGAGATTTCGATGAGATCAATCTCATTATTTTCAATGAAAGGTTCTAATGCTTGCTTTAAAGAAAAAGCAGTTGTTCCAGAAGCGCCATCAATGAAAATTCTTTTCGTCACGTAATAATCCTTTAAAGCTTTAAGCGTTTTTGCGGTTTTTTAGTTGGTTTTGATTGTTGATATTTAAATTGCTTATCATATAAAACTTCTATGCCCACGCAGACCGTGGCAAGGGCATCTTGTCTATAGCTTCCTTGGGAAATGATTGTCGGTCTTGTCTCAAGCCCATTTTTTGTCTTCGGTGTAGGGGAGAATAAAACCATATTGTTTCTGGTGCCTGTATCATTGGCTAAAACGATATCAGCATCGGTTTGTTTAATAAGACGCTCGCCTTTTTGATATTGAATTTTTGCATCTTCATTGGTGGTTGTTTTAAACGCAACGACAATAATATCAGGGCGTTTTTCTTTGATACGACCGATCACTTTATCAGCCATTTTTAGCTCAATTTTTGCATCTTTAGATTCTCTTGAACTTAAGCGTGTTGCATATTTACCAGACGGTACATCGCCAACTTGCCCTTTAAAATCAGCCATAGCGGGGTTAAAAACTATTACTTTTGTCGTTGGGTCATCTAACAATTGATCAATTAAATTTGAGACATCTTCATTTGTCTCTAAATTAGATTCTCCCGCACTTGCCATCTTTGTTAAATGAAGTGTTGAGGGATATCCATTTTTAGAAAGAGTTTCATGAATAACGCGTGCCGTCTGTCCATAAGCTGTTGCCGCAATCGCTAAATGTGAGCGGACATGACAAACAGTCCCGCCACCGATAACGTGAATTTGTGCATTGCTAGGCGCAGTTTTATCTTGAGACATTGTAAAGCCCTTGAAATATTCTTTAATTTATTGAATACCCAAGGTAACGATATTTTTTAGAATATGTCAATCAGATTTACTTTAAAAATTTTAAAATTAAGTCTTTGTGTAAAATGATTAAAACAAGCGAGAAGACCCAGATTAAGCACGCCATAAAAAACAATGTTCCACCGTCGCCTTGAACCTCAATTCCAAGGGGCGTAAATAAATGAAAAAATATAGCACCGCTCATAACACCTATTGCCATGAGGCCACCAATTGGTGTAGCGACTTTAAATTTTGTTATAAGCCCAAGGATCAAAATAATGGAAGTAATAAGCTCAAACGTTCCAATGACTTTGGCACTAAAAATTCCAGAGCCTATAAAGAGATCTTTAAATCCGAATTCCTCAAAAGCCCAAGCGTTTAAAATACCAAAAATATGTTGTGTTTCTGGTGCATCTGTAAATTTAAAAAATAAAGATTGGATAAAAACAAAACAGATAAAAGCACTCATACTGTATGTTGCGATTTGTTTCTTATTTAAGGTCATGATTTTTCCTTTTAGTTTTGGGCTTGATTCAAAAAATATGTAACAATTATAAAAAGCTCTAAGAATAAGGGAGCATTATAATTATGCCGGTGGATTTATTTTAAATGCAAGATTTTGACTTTTACACAATTTTATCAAGCTATGCTGATAATCCACTTATCTTGGCACTTTTACTTTTCCTAACAACCTTTCTATTAGAAGATTTAGCAACAACATTGGGTGCTCTTTTTGCTGTTGCAGGCTATGTATCAGTTGAGCTTGCCTTGTTCGCTGTTATCTCTGGGATTGTTCTTGGCGATTTGGGGCTCTATGCGCTTGGCTATTCGGCCAGTAAAAATGATTGGTTACAGAATAAAGTTAAAGGCCGTTTTATTGATAAAACAAAAGATGTTATGGGGCGCCATGTTGTCGCAACGACGTTGTCAGCGAGATTTGTGCCTGGTATGCGCCTGCCAACTTATTTGGCAATCGGCTATTTCAAATTAAGTTTTACGGCCTTTTTTTACACGGCCATGGTCGGGGTTAGTTTATGGAGTGTTTTACTATTCTCGCTCTTTTTCATGCTTGGTGATGCAGCCAGAGATTTCATCTCAATGTATCAACATTATGCGTTGATTGCCGCAATTATATTGGGTATCACAATCCCTAAAATAGGGGCATGGTTGATCACATATATAAAAGAGAAAATAGCACCCCAAAATAACCGAACATCAGAGCCAAATTATATTGGTCAATATGATGAAAAGAAACTTCCAAATTTGGTAAGTAACTCTAAATATTTATCTTATTTTGAGTTTTGGCCAAAATCGATTTTCTATTTCCCGATGAAACTTTACTCAATTTACTTGGTTTTGAAGTTTAAAGGGCTGACTTTAGCCACCATTACCAATCCTGAATTTGACATGGGTGGTTTTGTAGGGGAATCTAAGACTCAAATTTTAAATCAAGTTCCAGAAGAATTATCATCTTATTTTTGTCCTTTTATTCATGATGAGATACATGAGAATGAAGAAATTGAGGCTGTTATCACAAGAATTGAAAGCAAACTCATTGGCGTTAATATCGGCTATCCATTTGTTATTAAGCCTGATGTTGGGGCTTGTGGGGCGGGGGTTCGCAAAATTGATAATAAATTGCAATTAAATAATTATTTAGAGAGTTTCCCAAGCAATGTCACATTTCTAATTCAGCAATTATCAACCAAAAAATATGAAGCAGGGCTATTCTATATTCGTGAGCCAGAGGCAAAACAGGGTTATATCTTCTCCCTAACTTTGAAATATTTCCCCATTGTTTATGGCGATGGCCAATTAACGTTAAAAGAGCTAATTAAACAAGATAAGCGTGCAGGCCAACTGTATCACAAATATGAAGAGCGCCATAGATCAAGGCTCGATGAGGTTATCCCAAAAGGTGAGCTCGTGTGTTTAAGTTTTGCAGGCTCACATAGTCAAGGCGCTATATTCAAAGATGGGTCTGACTTTATAACGCCTGCTATGGAAGAAAAATGGGATCAGTTTTGTCAAAAAATTCCAGAATTTTATTTAGGGCGATTTGATGTAAGATTTAATTCAATTAAAGACCTACAAAATTGTGAAAATATTGATATTGTTGAGATAAATGGCTCTGGATCCGAGGCAACGCACATTTGGGATGCGGAGTATTCATTGATCAAAGCCTATAAAGTTTTGGCAAAACAATATCATGAAATTTTTAAAATAGGCGCTATGAATAGGGAGCGTGGTTATAAACCAGCATCAGCACTGGACGTTATTAAACGCATTAGGCGTAATTCAAAACTCGATAAACAATACCCTTACACCAGTTAAACTTTTTTAAATGAGTAAGCACGAAGCATATATAAAAAGAGAATATAGTGAACTCGCCAATCAATATGAATCGCGCTGGGACTTATTTTTAAAGGTCGGTCGGCGATGGGCATATAGCGCGCTTAAAGGTCGTCTGGCGCAAAACAAAGTTTTAAAGATTTTGGATATAGGATGTGGCAATGGTGTTTTTTTAAAAACGCTTCATGAAGAGTTTCCTCAACATCATTATACTGGCATCGATATATCAAAAGAGATGTTGCCCGATAAAAGTAAAGATATTCAATTTTTGAATATGTCTTATGATGACTATATTAAGCAGGATCATAAAAAACGATTTGATACCATCTTACATATGAATGTCCTTCACCATATTGAGGGGCAAGAAGATCATTTAAAAGACGTCTTTAAACATATGGATGAAGGGGCTCAATTGTTATTGATCGATTTTGATAGGTCATCATTATTAATGTATTGGGCTGATTTATATTGGCGTGTATTTAAAAAGACGCATGTAAAAAGCTGGTCATTAAGAGACTTAAAAGCATTTATAAATAAGCAAAATGGCTTTGAGATCAGTGTTGCTGAAACTTTAAAAGTGAACAGGTTTTGGCGCTTACAGTGTTTGTTGATAAGAAAAATATAAAGTCTCTCATTATTTAGTTATAAAACTGCCCCAAAAAAGCTTGACATAATCATAATATAATGTATTATGCAAATACTGAATGTGAATGAACATTTTAATTTATATTATTTTAAGGAGAGAAAAATGAGCACACCAGTACAAGAAACACAAACAGAAACTCCAATCGTAACACCAGTTGAGCAAGAAGTTGTTGCACAAGATAACACAGCTGAAGCCGCTCGTTATAATTCAATTATGAGCAAAGCCGCTAAGATTGTTAGCCCAGTTGCAGCTGCTTTTTCAACTGCTACAAACGCAGTTTTATCAGTTGTTACACTTCGCCCAGCACGCGTTGCTATGATGCAAAAAGATATCGCTGGTATCGATGCAGTTGAAGCAGGCCAAGTTACAGGTACAACATGGGGTAAGTTTTCAACAGAAACTACAGAAACTCATGGGGCACGTTTAGCAAACCGTAAGGCTGCTTTGGAAGCGCGTGTTGCTCACGTAAACTCTAAAAATTTCTTCGCTTAAGATTTAGTTTTAGATTTAAAATTTTAAAAAAACCGCTTTTCATTCAATTGGAGAGCGGTTTTTCATATTTATAAAGAAACTCTTGTCTGTATCAATATTTTGGCTACGCTTTTTATTATTCCAATTAATAATAAGGAGTCGTCTTCATGGCATCAGCAGTAGAAACAAAAAAATCATTCTCAAAATCATTAAAAAGCTTTTGGTTTGGCCTAACCAAGCCCGTTAATATGTACCGCTATGGAAGCTTGAAATCAGAAATTCATAAAATCGATTTATCTATTCAAAAAATTGATAATGATCCCGTTAAAGTGGCGCATTTAACAATTAAGAAAGATAAGTTTGAGCAAAGAAAAGCAACGGTTGCAGCTCGTATCCAAAAGGCAATAAGCCCAAAAATTTAATCAAGCTATTGTTTAATTTCTTATTGTCTCATTTCTTTTTTTCTCATGGGCATTGAATCAATAAGGCCAGTGATTTGTTCCAAGGGCACAAATTGATTTTGCTTTAGTTTAACACCGCCATCTTTTCCAATCAGGATCAGGGTAAATTGATCTTGATCTGGATTAATTTGAAAATGCTCAAAAAAGACATTGGTTTGTAAATTCGGCTTTAATTCATCATTGATATAGACGCGCGCTTTTTCATGGCTTTGACCATCAATAATGCGGATCAGTTTAATATCTCTATCTTTTAGGGCTGTTTTGTTTCGATCAAATTGCGCCATTTGATCTTTATAATCTTGGTTGCTCTCAGCCTTAACCAAGAGAACAATAGGGCGATATTGCCACATATATTGATCAAAAAAAGCAGGGGTGTCAGCGTTCGAGCAGTTTGATAATGTCATACTCATAAGAATAAAGGTAAAAAGTTTTAAAATTTGTTTCATGTCTTTATAACGTTTAATCCTTCTTATTAGATCAAAAACCTTGCTTTTTTAAAAATAGATTGCTATATAACTGTTATACTATAACGATTAAGAGATTTTATGGCAGATTTAATAAACATGCAACGTTTGGCTATTATAAAACCCATTGGGCGTAATGCGGCTGTGGTTTTTATCAAAGAATTGCCCTGTTTTTTAATTACAATGCTTGCCACCCTAACTGGTATTCAGTTCCTCAATCATAATCCTATTATTGAACTTGTTTTGGCCATTTCATTAAGCATGTTAGTGGAATATCTTTATACCAAGATTAGACATGCAAAATCAGATGTCACAACCCCTTATAAATTCAAATTAAAATATGCGCTAACAGGCTTAGCAATCGGTTTGGTAACGTGGGGCTTGCATCAGTTCTTACTGCATGGCCATTAAGACTAAGCCTGGCAATTTGAGCATTGCCCGTGCACCTCAATATTCCAATATTTCAGATTAAATTTATTCTCAGTGATTTTATTTTCCATGGATGGTGGAAGATGGCAAAGATGGATTTCTTCAACATTTTGACAAATATCACAAATCATGAATTGTGAGCCTTTATGGCGATGCCCTTCAATGCAACTGATGTAAGCATTAAGACTTTCAATGCGATGGATAAACGCATTTTCAGTTAAGAATTCAAGCGCCCTGTATATGGTGGGTGGCTTAGGGTTATCAAGCGGTTTTTTTAAAGCATCAATAATATCATAGGCTGTTTGTGGTTTATCCGACGCTAAAATATGCTTAAAGACTTCAGTCCTTGGCTTTGTAATGCGTAAGCCCTCTTTATCACAAAATTGTTTGAAGAGCTTTAAATTTTTATCGATTGTTTTTTGATCTGTCATAAAGGGCATTATATAAAAGCTTTTCTCAAAACAACAGATTATTTTATATCACTGATCCAGTGCCAAGTTTAAACGTATAGATTATATGAAAGATTATGAAGTAAGCCACATTATAGAATTAGCATGGGCGGATGATGTTTCTTTTAATTTGATTGAAAAAGAAACGGGTCTGGCCGAAGAAGATGTTATTGAGATTATGCGCAGTAATTTAAAAAGGCGCAGTTTTGAACATTGGCGCAAAAGGGTAACGGGGCGCAAAACAAAACACACTAAACTATTGAGCAAAGATGAAGATGTATTAGACACAAAGCAAAACGTGGCGCAAGACTATACTGTTTATAGTTAAATCATACAGTATGGTTTTGTTTTAGAATAATCTTCTTAATGCTTTTGGCATTGACAATCAAACATGCAGATATGATAAGTAATGCGCTTGCAGTAAGGGAGCCAGAGACAACTTGATCATGAAAGATCAAAAGCAATAATGTGGAGAAGAGCGGAATGCAATAGGACAGACTTGCAAGCAGTGTTACTTCCCCATGCTTCATGGCAAAATCCCAACAAGCATAGCCGAGATTTGAGAGGCCAAGCCCCAATATTGCTAACCAATAATAAAGATCTAAATTCGCTAATTTTTCAAAAGATGGCTCTTCAAAAATCAAGTGACAGATTAAAAATAGAATCGATGTCATTAGATAAATGAAACCCATATCATTGGGCTGATTAGGGCTCATGCGTGTCATGTTTGAATAGCTCGCCCATATAATGGCTGCCAATGTCGCGAGCCCATAGCCTGCGAGTACTGTGAAATTAACGTGACTTTGTAAGAAATCAGCCCCGAAAATAACGCCAGCACCAATAAACCCTAAAACCATCCCAACAGCATCGAGAAGCTTAAAGTCATTATTTTTAAAAATAAAGGCGCCTAAAAATACAATTAATAAAGGCCATAGATAATTTAATAAATTAACTTCAACGGCAGGCGCGAGTTTAAAGGCAATCAGATAGCAGGAGAGATAAAAGAAAATTCCCAAAATTGGAATCAGACAATTTTTAAGCCTGATATTGATAAAGTTCTTAATCCCATCTTTTATAAAAAAACTGCGGATTAGATAGAATGACGCACAGATCGCCCCTGAAATTGTACCAATTAAAAAAGGGGGTGTTGTCCCGCTTAAAGCAACGAAAAGGGCCGAGGCAGACCACAATGTGATCGCAGCTAATCCAAAAATATTTCCTTTAGTTTTAATCTCCATTTTATTTATTAGCTCTCTTTTTTAGGAAATCCAGGGACATGTAAATACCCCATGATAGCAAGCATTCTTAACCCAAATGTAATCAAACCGGCAAGAATAAGACCTAAATTAAACTCAATGAGGTCTTGTGTCAAAACCCAGAACAAAGCGCCTGCAAATGAAGCGGTTGCGTAAAAACTGCGTTCTTTTAAAACGGCTGGCACGACATTGCATAAAATATCGCGGATAGCGCCGCCTGCTGTCCCCGTCATAATCCCCAAAATAATAGCGACTTCGGAGGGCATACCATAGCTGTGTGCTTTAACAGCGCCCAATACTGTAAAGGTAGCTAATCCGATAGCATCAGCAATATCAACGGCTCTTCTTGGGATGCGTTCAATAAAATGAATTCCGATAAAAGAAAGGATTGATGTGCCTAAGATAACATAGAGGGCAAGGACATTTTTCATCCAGAAGGGCTGTATATCAAGTAAGATATCTCGCAATGTTCCGCCACCAATTGCTGTTACAGTTGCTAACACAATTGCTCCAAAAAAATCCATATCATGACGTGCCGCAACCATGATGCCAGTTAAGGCAAAAACGATTGTTCCAAAAACATCTAAATATAAAAAAAGTGTAATATTTTCTAAGGGCATGGATAAACGTATAAGTTGTAATTAAGGTATGAAATTTTTAAATTTAGCGCTTTTTCTATACTATAGCGGTTGTATTTACTATTTGTTTAACATTACTATGTAAAATTATAAATGGTTGTAGGTAACAAATATAGGTTGGGGAAATGAATAATAAGAAACGAATAATCATCATTGATGATCTTGATCTTAATAGGATCTTGATGGTCGAGCAATTAAAATCTTTAAATTGCGACATTGAAATGGCATCGAACGGTGGGGAAGCTTTAGTCATGATCAAGGAGGCTGCCTTTGAAGGGAAACCTTTTGATTTGGCAATTATTGACCATGTAATGCCAGAAATGACGGGATTAGAGACAGGCGTAGAGATTCGAGGCTCAAAAATAGCGCCTAATATGAAGATGCTTGGC
The DNA here is from genome assembly GCA_002720935.1 of Rickettsiales bacterium. Taxonomy (GTDB): domain Bacteria; phylum Pseudomonadota; class Alphaproteobacteria; order Micavibrionales. Next base: position 11,340 of record PBIV01000050.1, read on the forward strand.
TATAGTTCAAAGTTAGATAGTACGATCAAACGATCATATCTAGAAGCAGGATTTGAGGACTTTTTGACAAAACCTTGTCCTCCAGAAATTTTAATTGCAAAAGTTGAGCAGATATTGGGGTTTAGTAAAGTTTCAAATGATATTAATGCTGTTACGTTAAATGGTAAGGCTTTATCGCCATTGGTGCAAAATTTACGTGTACTGGTTACTCAAAAAGATTTTGAGGACAGCACAATTGCAAAACTCTTAAAACGCTCTGGGCAATTTGTAAAAATCGAAGATGATCCGGTATCGGCTTTAAAATTGATTGAAGACGAAAAGTTTGATGTGGTTTTTGTTGAAGATGATATGCGCGTTATGGATGGCATGCAGATCACAAAATTAATCAAAATGAAAATTGAAGAAGGAACAATATCTTCTTGTGCTCTTGTTGGTTTTGGCTTTGACGCTGATGTAAAACGTGATAAGTATGTTTTATCGGGTGCCATGGATTTTATCGAAATGCCTATTTCACAAGATAATTTAAATAAGATTTTATCCAAAGTTAAAAAAAGCGCCTAAAGTACTACTTTTAACGATCAAGTTATCCTTAACTTGAAATGCGGATTAAACAATGTCTGTTTCCTATGATGGTCAATTTGATATAGATCAATTCAATTCCTTGAAAGAAATCATGGGATCAAAATTCGATTTATTTGTTCAAACCTATATCTCGGGCTCCGAAGACTATATTGCTGAAATTAAAAAAGGCTTTGCCGAAAGTAATGCAAAAAAAGTTGAATATGCAGCCCATCCTTTGAAATCGTCATCCAGACAATTTTCATGTGAGGATGTTGCATCAATTGCGGAAAAATTAGAAATTGCTGCGGTCAATAATCAGATTGAAGGCCTTGAAAATGAGGTCGATGATCTAGAAAAAAAATTTGAAGAATTTAAGCTTTATCTCGAATCTCAAATCGCTTAAAAATACATTTCGCCTTTAATTGTCGTGACACTGATTTTAAATCTGTTATTATAATCTTAATGTTTAAGGCCTACCTTTGCTATTGAATTCTATTTCATAGTACTAAATAATTAATCAAAATGATCTAGCAGTAAGGATATTCGTTGTTATGGGTTCTTTTGTTGATAGAGAAGAAAAACTCGACAAAATTTCAGAAACTTTTAAAGACATTAAAAAATTGTTCAAAGGGAAAGACAAAGTTCTTTTTGAAGAATTTTATAACTTATTTTTCAAATCAGCACCTTATGCCGATATCCAATCGTGGCAAGATGAGGAAATGTTTAATGTTGCAAATTCACTTTTTGAATTCACAAAAGAGTGCAGCAAAAAACAAGATTATAAAGTCCGCATCTTTAATGAGCCTTTGAATAATAAAGTTTGGAAGCCACAAAGAACAGTTATCGAAATTGTCTCTAAAAACGTGCCTTTTATCGTTGACTCCGTATCGGCTTGTTTGAACAGGCTCGGGGTTCATATTTATTTCATCAATCACCCGATGATGGAAATTGAGCGTAATGAAAAAGGCGAGCTTAAAAAAATTGGTGAGTTTGATGTTCAATCTCAAAGAGAAGATTCAGAAAGTCTAATTCATATTCAGCTTAATCGACGTTTAGCGCCGAGCACTTTGGAAACATTGGAAAAAACAATCTGCGAAGTTCTTGAAAATGTTATGCGTGCTACGGCCGATTGGCAGCCAATGCTCAAAAAAATGAGACAAGCTTGCGGCGAAGTTCAAAATGCGAGCAAGCATATTGTCAGTAAGGATGTTTTCTCATCAACTGAGCTTGATGAGGCGACTGAATTTTTAGATTATTTGATTAATAACCATTTCACGTTTTTGGGATGCCGCGAATATAGTTTTGAAAAAGATGGCTCGACGGTGATTGAAAAAGGTCAAGGTCTAGGCATTTTGCGTGATGATGATTTTGTCATCTTTGAAGGCTACCGCGATATGAAAGTCTTCCCCGAGGAGGTTGTAAGATTTAGACAAAACCCAAGCCCAATCGCAGTTCGTAAATCAACAGAACGCTCAAAAGTCCATAGAGATGTCTCAATGGATGTTATTTTCGTGAAGAAATATAATAAGGAAGGGAAGGTTGTTGGTGAATTTGCCTTTATTGGTCTTTTCACATCGGTTGTTTATTCACAAAGTGTGCTAGAAGTGCCGTTTGTACGCTCAAAGGCGAAAAAGGTTCTGGCTGAATCTAAATTCAAGCCACAAACACATGATTATAAAGCGTTGCTTGATATCTTGGAAAAATATCCAAGGGATGAAATTTTTCAGGCAACGATTGAATTTTTATCTGAGACAACAATCCGTATCTTGGAATTAAAAGAACGCCAACGCGTTGCCGTTTTCCTAAGGCGCGATAGTTTTCAACGTTTTGTAACGGCGATGGTCTATGTCCCAAGGGATCGCTTTGCTACACCGCTTCGTTTAAAAATCCAAGAAGTTTTACAAATGATGACGGGTGCAATTTGTACGGATTATTATACAACCGTCAGTGACAGTACGCTTGCCCGCGTTTTATATGTTTTAAAAACAGGGCCAGAGGGTTTAAGAGATTTTGATCCGCAGCAATTAGAAGAAAAAATCGCTGAAATCGCCAGAAGCTGGGCAGACCATTTAAGGGGCAAATTAATTGAAGAGCATGGCGAGGTAAAAGGCGCTGAGCTTAGCAAGAAATATAAAAACTCATTTAGTGACGCATATCAATCGGTTACAGCAACCTCATCTGCATATCATGACATCAATAAAATTGAAGAATTGTTGGAAAACGGCTCTATCACGGTTGATTTTTATAAGAAAAGCCGCCAATTGGCCTTGAAACTTTATCACAAAGACAGCCCAATTGTTCTTTCTGATATTCTGCCAATTCTAGAGAATATGGGCTTTAGAGTGGTCACAGAAGAGCCTTATCACATTCGTATTATTCAAAATAATCAGCATGTTTGGCTACATGATTATCGTCTTGAATGCAAAGAGGCTTGTATTACTGATGTCTCTGAAGTTAAAGCGCAATTCGAAGATGCCTTTTTAAAGGTGTGGCACAAGCAAAAAGCCGATGATCGTTTAAATGCGCTCGTTATTGAGGCAGGCCTTGATGCTGACAAAGTTGACATTTTAAGAAGTTATGCCCGTTACATGCGCCAAGCAACATCGCTTAGCCGTGCTTTTATTAAACAGACTTTGACAAAATATGATGGTATTTCAAAATTATTTGTCGATTATTTTGTTAATAAATTTGACCCCGTCGTTAAAGATAAAACACGCAAAACAAAGCTGAAAGAAATCGAAAAGCAACTTGATGAAGCGTATCAAGATGTTGAGACGTTGAATGAAGACACAATTTTGCGCAATATTCATACGTTATTAGAAAAAACGTTGCGGACAAACTTCTATCAAAGAACGATTGATGAGGCGACAGGCAAAGAAGTTCGAAAAGATTACATTTCATTCAAATTGAAAAGTGATGATATTCCGTTTTTACCATTACCGCGCCCTTATCGTGAAATTTACGTGTATTCCCAAGAGATGGAAGGGGTGCATTTAAGAGGTGGCCCGATTGCCCGTGGTGGACTTCGTTGGTCAGATCGTTTTGAAGATTACCGAACAGAAGTTTTAGGCCTGATGAAAGCACAGATGGTTAAAAATGCCGTGATCGTCCCTGTTGGCTCAAAAGGTGGATTCGTTTGTAAGAATATCCCATCAACAGCCAGCCGTGATCAGCGTCAAGAAGCTGGAATTAGTTGTTATAAAACCTTTATCTCTGGGTTGCTTGACCTAACTGATAACTTGGTTAAGGGACAAGTTATTCCGCCTGAAAATGTTGTGCGTTATGATGATGACGACCCATATCTGGTTGTTGCGGCCGATAAGGGGACAGCGACTTTCTCGGATATAGCAAATGGCAAATCTAGGGACTATGGTTTTTGGCTTGATGATGCTTTTGCCTCTGGTGGTTCTGCTGGTTATGACCATAAAAAGATGGGGATTACCGCCAAGGGAGCTTGGGAATGCGTGAAACGTCATTTTCGCGAAATTGGCAAAAACATTCAAGAAGAACCATTTACCGTTGTCGGTGTTGGGGATATGAGTGGTGATGTCTTTGGTAATGGAATGTTGTTATCAAAACAGATTAAACTGCTTGGCGCTTTCAACCATCTACATATTTTCTGTGATCCAGATCCAGATCCAGCAAAAAGTTGGAACGAGCGTAAACGTTTATTTGATTTACCACGTTCAACATGGATGGATTATGATCAAAAACTTTTATCTAAGGGCGGTGCTATTTTTGATAGAAATGCAAAATCTGTCGATCTAACGCCAGAAATTTGTCAGGCCTTTGGCATTAAGAAAACCAAAATGACACCTGATGAGTTAATCAAAGAGATGCTAAAAGCAAAATCAGAGCTTTTATGGTTTGGCGGTATTGGAACTTATATTAAGTCCGTTACTGAAAATGACGCTGATGTTGGGGATCGTGCAAATGATCGCCTTCGTGTCAATGGTTCAGACATTCAAGCAAGCGTGATTGGCGAGGGTGCTAACCTTGGTGTTACACAGCTTGGTCGTATTGAATACGCGCTAAAAGGTGGGCGATTAAACGCGGACTTTATTGATAACTCTGGCGGGGTTGATTGTTCTGACCATGAGGTTAATATCAAAATCCTTTTATCAGATGTGATGAAGTCCTCAAATATGAATGAAACAGATCGCAATAAGCTTCTTGAGAAAATGGAAGATGAAGTTGGCGAGTTGGTAAAACGCAATAACTATCAACAAACCCAAGCGATTAGTTTATCTGAAATGAAATCTTCGCATTATGTTGAAACCCACGCATCTCTTATCCGTGAAATGGAAAAAGCAGGATTATTAAACAGAGATGTTGAAAATCTTCCAAGTGAAGATGAGATTAAAGAGCGCATGCAGATTAAAAAAGGTCTGACAAGACCTGAGCTTGCGATTTTAACTTCATACTCAAAAATCAGATTGTTTAATGAGCTTTTAAGTGGTGAGTTTATCGATGACAAAGCCCTTTATGAGAATTGGTTGATTAATTATTTCCCAACTGATTTGCGCAAAAAATATGAAGGTAAAATCATTGATCACCAACTAAAACGTCAAATTATTGCAACCGATTTAGCTGGCTCAATCGTCAATCGTATGGGCTTTGCTTATACAAAGATAAAAAAAGATAAAATGGGCGCTAGCATCGATGATGTTGCAAGGGCCTATGTTGTGATCAAAGAAGCTTGTGATTTAAATGAATTATGGGCAGCTATTGAGGCTTTGGATAATAAGGTTAAAGCACAAACACAATATGAGCTTCATATTGAAATTACACGCTTTACTGATCGTTTGATGGGCTGGTTCTTAAATCACAGTGATTATAAAAAAGAGGGCATTGATAAAACGATTAAGATTTATAAAGAGAAAATTTCGGCGCTTAAAAAACATGTTTGTAAACTTATTCCAAAAGCCATGAAATCTGAGATTGATCGTTATGAGCGCCAATTAATTAAAAAAGGTGTGAATAAAAGCTTAGCGTCTGAAATCGCACAATTTGGCGTCATGTCATCTGCGGCACAAATTATTGATCTCGCTAATACAACCAAGAACGATGTTTTAAAGGTTGCAGAGATTTATTATGAGGTTGGCTCATCATTAGGTTTAAACTGGCTACGTCTACAGGCTAAGAAGCTTAAAATGGATGATTACTGGCAATCAATGGCATTAAATGGCATGGTTGATGATCTTTATGATGCCCAAATTGATTTGACCCGAGATATCATCATGAAACAAGATAAGTTAAAAGATGCGAAAAAAGTTGTCTCGACTTGGGTTGATAAACAAGGCATGCAAGTTACTCAATATAATGAGCATATTAATGCGCTCAAACGTATGAATAACTTAAACCTGGCTCATTTAGTTATTGCGGATCAAAAAATTAGAGCCTTACAAGGGTAGGGTTTTTAAAAAGTTTTTTAGTCTTTTTTATAGTTTATCGCCTTATAAAAAGCTTGACAAAACGCCATTTATTTGCCATATATCATACTTATTGTAAAACATGATTAATGGAAATAAATGTTAAGATTTAAAGGTCAATTTCAAAAGTTTTTGTCCAAAAACCCTGAAGTCGTTGAGTGGCTGAAGGCGGAAGGCTATGAAGACCTAAAATCACAATTAGAATTCATCAAAAAAGAAAAGAAGAAGGCTAAATATAATAAGCTAGAGTTTCGCGCAGCTGTTTCTGGCTGGGGTGGCGGTTTCCTTATTAAAGCTGGGACAATTGGGCCAATCCTATTTCATATTTTTGCGGGAGCATTTACAACGATGCTTACTTCTGGGGCGCTCTCTGTTGTTGCATTGGGAACAGCTGTTTTTGCCGCTTTTCAACAACATGCAATTATTTCTGGCGCATCAACAGCGTTATCAGCGGCTTGTATGGTGTTTGCTGTTAGGCACCGTAATGCAAGACTTTTAAATCTTATCAAGGAACAAATTTTAAATCCTGAAGGGGCGAGAAACAAACAGGAGCTAAAAGAAGCGCTAGCGCCACATCAAAAAGCTGAAAAGCCAAAAGCTGATAAAAAAGTAAAGCCAAACCGTCTAAAATCACAAGATTCAGGTGTATCGAATACAGTCCCTCCAACGCAAGAAGAGCGAAATGCCACGCTTGCTAGCTTTTTAAAGAATAGCCAAGAAGCCACGCAAAGTGCCCTTGAAGTTTCAAGAAAAACAGATGAAGTTTTAAAAGAGATCAAAGCTAAAAATGAGAAAAAAATGGGTGTTACCCATAATGAAAAGCCGTTTTTATAGGCTTTTTAAATTCCAATATTCCAAGCACTTGCAATCGAGCAGATGAATAACAACCAGCCCGCAATTCGATTTGATTTAAACATATCAAGACTGCTTTGCTGACTGTTCATGTCCCAGTTCCTAATCTGCCAGAGAAAATGAAGCATCGGTAAAACAATCCAAAGGCTCATGAAAACCAGATTAAAACAAATGAGGGATAGCGCATAAAAGAAGGCAACGGCTTTTTTACCATTTTCTTTGAAATAAAGTGCGGTTGATTTCACGCCAATTTTTTGATCATCTTCAATATCCTGATAGGCATAAATTGTGTCATAACCAATCGTCCAGCAGATGCAAGCAGCATATAGCATAAAAGCTTCCCAGCTAAGGCTTGTGTAGTAAGCTGTCCAACCCATCAGCGCCCCCCAGTTAAAGGTTATCCCTAAAACCAGTTGTGGCCAGTAGGTAAAGCGTTTTGCCAGCGGATAAAGGCACACAGGGATGATTGAGATAAAACCTAGAATAATTGTTTGCCCATTAAATTGAAGCAAGATGATAAGCCCGATGAGGAGTAAAAACGCTAAAAACATAAAAGCTTGAAGCTTACTAACCGCACCTGAGGCAATGGGGCGTCCAACGGTGCGTTCAACCTTCGTGTCTATCTTATGATCCCATAAATCATTAATAACGCACCCTGCTGAGCGCATAACCATCGCTCCGAACATGAAATAGAGGTAGTTTTCAACATAGTTGAAATCAATCGGTCTATTGGGAAGGGTTGCAAAAGCATATGAAATCCAGCAAGGAAACAACAAAAGCCATGATCCTATTGTACGATCCATACGAGCCAAGTAAAAATATGGCCTGACTTTTTTTGGTAAGGCTTCGATCCAATCCGTTCTTGAAATGTCCGTAAATAGGATATTCTTCTTTGGCTGTTTATCGTTATTCTTGTTAGACATAAAGATTAATTGCTTTTCTTTTTCAAACTGATTTATATATCTATTGTTAGGTAATGTTTAAATAGTTTTACCAAAACTGTCAAAGAAGTGTTGATAAAAAAAATGATTAGACTGTACGCAAAAGATTCATTGGTGAAAGACAAAGAGCTGGAATTAAATGATAAGGATTCCCACTATCTTTGCACGGTTATGCGCTTAAATGAGGGCGACGATTTTCATTATTTTAATGAAAATGATGGGGAGTTTCTGGCAAAAATCATTAAGCCTCATAAAAAGAAAGCGCTTATAAAGCTGATCGGTCAGATTGAGCCCGTTAAAAAATCAAAAGAGCTCCATCTATATCTGTGTCCTTTGAAAAAAGATACGACCAATTTTGCGGTTGAAAAAGCAACTGAATGTGGTGCAACCCATATTCATTTTATCAAAACAGATTACACAAATGCTACACGCGTCAATGTTGAGAGGTTGCAAGCCGTTGCCAAAGAGGCGGCCGAACAATGTTGTCGTTTGGATATTCCTAAAATCTTAGATATCGTCTCTTTAGAAAAAGCCCTTATTGAATGGCCAGACCATTTATGCCCAATCATTGCCGCAGAAGATGGACGAGGGCAGTCGATTAAAGCAATAGAAAAGTCGATTTCATCTTGCGATACTTTGAATAAATTGACGCCAGCTTTATTCATTGGCCCAGAAGGTGGCTTTTCAGACTATGAGTTTGAACGCTTATCAGCCTTGGATTACAGTCAATTTCTTGACTTAGGCCCCCTTATTTTAAGGGCAGAAACAGCCGTTGTTGTAGGTTTAAGCCTACTTAATACCTTAGAGCGATGATTGAACCATTGTCGTGATTTGATCAATCGCATAAGGCGCAGATAGGTAAAGCCCTGTTCCAATCGTAATCGCCAAACATAATAATGTTGCAAGGACACCAAAAGTTCGCTTAGCCGTTCTCATTGCGGAATCATAAAGCCCTAGCCCGTGCGAAATACGGGCAGCCAGTAAAAGAATGCCCAGCCCATGCATCAGATATGGATCAGCACCAATCATTTCAATTAAAGCGAATAAAAGCAACATGATCGGCACAAATTCAATATAGTTGCCGTGAATACGAACAGCCTTTAGAAGTTGTTGTTCATCACGCAGACCATCATGACGCCCCATACCAAGCCCGATTTTTGAGCTAAGCCTGCGTTTAATAATTAGAATAACCATGGGGAAAATAAGCAGGGCCAAAAGGCTTGCATAAAATGTTGTAATAATTGGCATTGTGAAGGTTATATTTTCCATCTTTAAAATGACCTCTTTTTAAAAGTTTTAATTTTTTTTAAGTAACCGCGATTGCTTCCATAGCAACTTGGGCACCTTTATGAAGCTTACTGTTTAATGGAATGACACCGCGCGCTGGCTTTGCATCTTTCATAAAGTTAGTATAATGCGTGTTTATCTCTTCCCAAAGTGAAATATCTTGGACATAAATTGTAATTCGCATGATTTTGTTAAGGGAGCTTCCAGCCTCTTCCAATATCACTTTTATTGAATTGAGGATATTGAGTGTTTGGCTTTTTAAATCACTTGGCATGTCATTTGTTTTGGGATCAATGCCGATTTGGGTTGCGGTGTAAATCAGACCATTGCAAAGCGTTGCCTGCGCGTAATGCCCATTGGGTAATGGGGCTTTATCGGTTTGGATTTTCGAGACTACGTTGATTTTCAAACGTCACTTCCCCCAACGGTAATGCCATCAATTCTTAAACTAGGTTGGCCTACACAAACAGGAACACCTTGGCCTGATTTACCACATGTTCCAACACCATCATCCAAACGGCTGTCATTCCCAACCATAGAGATTTTCTGCATGACCTTTGGGCCATTACCAATAAGGGTCGCCCCTTTAATTGGTGTTGTTGGTTTGCCGTTTTCGATTAAGTAAGCTTCTGTCATCTCAAACACAAATTGCCCAGATGTAATATCAACAGATCCGCCACCAAATGTTGGGGCGTAAATTCCCTTATCAACCGAGGCGATAATTTCTTGTGGATCCATATCGCCAGAGGCCATGTAAGTATTTGTCATACGGGGCATAGGGGAGTATGCGTAAGATTGACGTCTACCATTGCCCGTTGGTTTCATATTCATTAATCTGGCATTCATGCGGTCTTGCATGTACCCTTTTAGGACACCGTCTTCGATAAGGACGTTTTTGGCCGTCGGCGTGCCTTCATCATCAAAGTTTAGCGTGCCGCGCTCGCCTTTAATATTGCCCTCATCAATCACAGTAACGCCTTTGGCGGCAACTTGTTCCCCGATACGATCACTGTAAATAGAGGTTTTCTTGCGGTTAAAATCGCCTTCTAAACCATGGCCAACGGCCTCATGTAGAAGCACACCAGGCCAGCCATTACCAAGAACAACGGTCATCTCGCCAGCTGGGGCAGGGATGGCTGTTAAATTAATATGCGCCATTCTAAGGGCGTTATCTGCGTGATGTTTCCATCGTGTTTCATCAAAAATAAAGTCATAGCCATAGCGCCCGCCAAAACCAGAATTGCCTTGCTCGCTTTTATCATCTTTTGTCAATGTAACTTGAACCGAAAAACGAACCAAGGGCCTATGGTCTTTTAAATGCATTTCACCAGGCTTGATAATTTCAATTGTTGATTGTTTGGCGATTAAAGAGATGCTGACCTGACTAACCAGAGGATCTTTATCACGGACATATTGATCCACTTTTGCAAGAAAATCTGTTTTTTCTTTTTGTGAAAAACTTCCCATGATGTCTTGGTTCAGATAAAGGCTAGAAGATGTAAGTGACGTGTTTTGTGAAAAGCCTGTCCCCGTTTGTGGTGTGCTAGAGACTGTATTTGCGGCCTGTTTAAGGGCATCAATTGTAAAACTGTTTGAATGGGCATAGGCCGAAAAATCGTCTACAACAGCACGAAGACCAAATCCGCTATCGATTGTTTGAGATACAGATTTTAAACGGCCATCATCAAAACTGAAGCTCTCTAAAATAGAGTATTCAAGGTATAATTCTCCATCATCGGCTTTGTTCAAAGCATCATTTGTAATTTTTTTGACGGTATTTTCATCAAATTCAGTGTGTGTCCAAAAAGGTGAGGCAATCATTATTTTTATCAAGCTTTAATAGTTAGTTAATTTAAGTTTTTAATTTAGAGGTTATCTTGAAAAATTCAAATAAAGAATATATAATTATAATACTGACGCATTCACTAAAAATAATAATATCTATAATAAAAAATATAACATAGACGAAAAGTCATTGAATTTCAGGACTTTATCCCCTTTATTGTTTTCATAATTTATTATTTTTTAAGGTTTCTGTGTCACACTAAAGTAATACTACTACTCGGTAGTTTACTTTCTGGTCGAGCTATTCAAACACACAACTTTATTTAAACTCACGACTTATTTAAACTCACGACAAGGAAGAATTATATGACGAGTATTTCAAATATTTTAAGCTTCGGCGATAACAACACACAAAACGCCGTTACAAAATATGCAGTTGAAAAACTAAAGGCACTTGATAAATCTCAAGCGATTATTGAGTTTGAACCCGATGGTACAATTCTATTTGCAAATAAAAACTTTCTTGATGTTATGGGCTATAGCTTAGACGAAGTAAAAGGTAAGCATCATAGTATGTTTGCGGATGCTGAATTCGCAAAAAGCCAAGACTATAAAGATTTTTGGGCATCTTTAAGAGAGGGGCAATTTCAATCAGCACAATATCGTCGCCTAGCTAAGGGCGGAAAAGAGGTTTGGATTGAGGCTTCATACAACCCGCTCATGAAAAATGGTAAGGTTTTCCGTGTTGTAAAATTTGCAACCGATATTACTAAAAATATCATGGAGCAGGCTGAGTTAGCCAGTAAAATGAACGCTCTTGATCGATCTCAGGCGGTTATTGAATTTGAGCCAGATGGCACAATTTTATTTGCAAATAAAAACTTCCTAGATGTTATGGGCTATAGTTTAGAAGAGGTTCAAGGAAAGCATCACAGTATGTTTGCAGAGCCTGAATTTGCAGCCAGCCAAGAATACAAAGACTTTTGGGCTTCTTTAAGGTCAGGTCAATTCCAGGCAGCACAGTACCGCCGCCTTGGTAAGGGTGGGAAAGAGATTTGGATTGAAGCCTCTTACAACCCTGTTATGGACCCGAACGGTCATGTCTTTAAAGTTGTAAAATTTGCAACAGACTTAACACCACGTAAAGAAGAAAGCAAAAAGCTTGCTCAAACTTTTGATACAAATGTAAATACGGTTGTTAATCAGGTTGCGGCGTCTGCAACACAAATGCGCTCAACCGCTCAAACATTGGCAGCAGCATCCGAAGAGACAAGCAGTCAATCAGGTATCGTTGCGACAGCCACAGAAGAGTTAGCGGCTTCGGTTAATGAAATTTCTGCGCAAGTGGCGAATTCAACAAAAGTTGTTAAAAGTGCGGTGGATGAAGCTGAGCGTTCAGAACAACTCGTTGCAGGTCTGGTTGAGGCAGCAACAAAAATTGGCGAGGTTACAAGCCTTATTTCTGATATTGCCAATCAAACGAACCTTCTTGCTCTTAATGCGACAATTGAGGCTGCAAGGGCTGGCGATGCAGGTAAAGGTTTCGCGGTTGTTGCACAAGAAGTTAAATCATTAGCATCTGAGACAGCCAAGGCAACAGAAGAAATTGAATCTCAAATTAGCGATATTCAAACGGTAAGTAAATCTGCAGCTGGTGCGATAAGTGAAATTATTCGAGTTATTGGTCAGATCAGTGAAATGAGTACATCAATCTCTGGTGCTGTTGAGGAACAATCTGCGGCAACTTCAGAAGTATCATCAAATATTATTTCTGTTCAAACAGCGGCAAATGAAACGGGTGCGGCGTCATCGCAAGTTTTGAATACGGCCGATGAGCTTTCTAAAAATGCAGATGAGTTAAAGAATAGAGTTAGTGAGTTTTTACAATCTGTTTTGAATTCATAAAAGCTTAATTTTAAAAATTAAAGAATTAGCCTCTTGAAGTTTTTTAAATACTTTGTGGGGCTTTTTTGTTGCCATAACAAAACTTAAGTGTTATGAAAATATACCAACTTCATAAAAGGAAGGCTGTAAATGAATAGTCTACATGATGCGGCAGATTTTTTTACGCAGTTAAAATCTTTAGCCTCTTCAGGAAATAAGTTTAAACAAACTGCTTATTTCGAAAAACCTGCTATCGGTAAAAAAGGCTCAGGCACTATCATCCCAACATTTGAAAAGCTGGGGATATCAAATATGGGTGAAGCCTTTTTACGTTTTGGCAATAGAGATTTTATTTTCTTTGGAAAAGATCACGGTCTCGTTTTTCGTTTGAGTAGAGGCGGTATTTATTCAAAACTGACTGGGTTTCAGGTTTTACCAGTTGGCTGGATCGATATGGGAGAGGAGTGGAGTCTTGCCATTTATTCAGGTGAACAGTTAACACAAAACTATATCGGAAATCAGACAGCTACAAAAATGTGTGTCGTGCAAGACAATTTTTTTAGAAAATTTGAAAGTCTTATGGTCGATGAGCGCTTTAGCTTTTGGGATATGGGAAGCAAAAATGTTGGTTTTATCCAAAGTGATTTTAATGAGAATTTAATTGCGATCGATACGGATAATATTACGGCTACCTATAAATCGGAGTTGGCTTGTAAAAGGCAATTTCTTAAAGTTTATAGAAATCGCGGATCTGTTGCTGATGCTATGGCTGAGTATATTGCACTTAATACCACACACCCAGACTACAAGGCGCTTGGATTACGCCATTACGATCTTCGATCAGCTTTTTTTGAAGCATGGCCAGATGCACATTTGGGTAAGAAAACAGTCGATGTTGAAAAGATGAGGGCATTTTTTGAATTGGCAAAATCAAAAACTGAAAAACCAAAACGCGTCATTCGCTATGATCAAATAGAATCTAAAAATAGCAATGGTGTTATGGTCCGTGAAGAATTGCGCTATGGACCTTGTTATGAAGGCTTAACAACTGAGTGGAAACAAAAAACCTTAAAAACGTTTCGTGACGAAGAGCCATTTTGCGCGATGGAAAAACGAAATAATGAGCTTGAGGCAGAGAATGCTCGTTATAAAAGCAAACATAGCCGATCGTATAAAAAAGTTTTTGGCGGTAAATAGCAATAAAAACTATTTTTCTAAAAGCCCTTATAAGCTATTCATTTTCTCTTTATAAAACTGATTTCAAGCTTTTTTAAAAAAGTATCCCCTTTAACATTGACTCCACCATTATAGTTATGTAAAATTATACCGATTTGAATTTATATATTGGGTAATACATGTTTTTTGAAGCAAAAGATTTTTTTACAGGACTAAAGTCGATTAAATGTGGAAAGCAGATGGCTTTTTCGCAAACCCAGTTCTTTGCTTCTCAAACCCATGCAAAACAGCAAAGAATGGTGGAAAGTTTTGAAAAATTAGGGATTTCAAATATTGATCAAGCTGTTTGTCGTGAAAGCGCAAGAGAAATTATATTTTTCACAAGAGAACATGGCCTTGTCTATCGCATCTCTAGGGATGATTTTTATGATAAAATGCACGGGAGCCAAGTTCAGCCCGTTGGTTGGAGTAAACTTGATGATGAGTATAATGTTATGATTTATGCAGGCGAGAAACTGGTTGAAAATTATGTTGGCCATGATTATGAGATTTTGGACGCGTTAGAAATTGGCGAAGACGCCCTCATCGAAAATGATAAAACGGCTGACATTCCATTTAAGGAATATTTTCAAAACATGATCAAACCAGATGGTTTCAGATCTTGGGACGAAAATTTAAGAAATGTTGGTTATTTTGAAAGCCCATATGGCGATCTGCCTATTATGATCGATACAGATAATATCACTTATGATGGCGACAAAGGGCTAATGAAGGGCAAGTTTGATGCTTTATTAGATCAAGGTTTTAGCCCTGCACAAGCACTTGTTCAAATGGTGGCAATGAATACCTCTGATACAAGATATAAGGCAAATGGTTTGCGCCATAATGATTTAAGGACGAGTTTTTTTGAAGCTTTCCCGAATGCTCATTTGGGGCAAGGCGAGCCAGATGTTGAGAAGATGAAAGATTTTCTAGATTT
>PBIV01000051.1 GCA_002720935.1 Rickettsiales bacterium
GGTGGGCGTCGTCGTTCTAAATCTGATGATAATAATCAGAACAATAATGATGATAATTCGAACAATCAGAATGAGAATAAATCATCTGATGATAACAAATCGAATGATGACAATAATAAGTCGAAGAATAACAACAAGAACAATAATAAAAATAAGCGTTCTCGTAATTCTAAGAATTCTAAAGATGAGAAATCTGAAAAGTCTGATAACAATTCAAACAAAGATGAGAATAAGTCAGATAATAAAGAGGCTTCTAATAATAAGAATGACGATAAGAAAAAGCCAAATAAGAGCCGTCGTAAACCATCTAAAAAAGATGATAACAAGGACAATTCTGATAATAAGGGCAAGTCTGACAATAAAGATAAATCAGATAAGAACGATAATAAATCTTCTGATGATAAATCTAATAAGAAGTCAGATAATAAAAAATCAAACAATAAAAAGAGCGATGATAAAAAGTCAGACAAGAAATCTGATAAAGATAATGTGAATGACAATGATAATTCATCAGGCTCGGATAAAAGCGAAAAAAAAAAGAAAACAGCTAAAAAAGGCTGGTGGCAAAGAATAACGGAATAATGGATAGGGGCTAAAACAGCCCCTTTCTTTTTGTCTCGGGTTATTGTTTCTATACCTTTATTTAAAGCCCCTTTTTTTAGTCATATTTGATCTATATCTTTATTGTTAACAATAAATCCGATAGATTCTACTTTATGAAATTTTTAAATCTTACCAAACTCTTCTCAATTTTAATTCTAGCGCTGATTATTGCGATCCCGAGCTCTGCACAAGCAAGAGAGCAGTTTATTAGGGATACAGAAATTGAGCGCTTGATTAAAAGTTATTCTTTTCCCATTTTTGAGGCTGCTAAACTTGATCCCTATAGTGTGAATTTACTGATAATTGACTCGCCAACGATTAATGCTTTTGTCGCTGGGGGGAGTAATATTTTCCTTTATACAGGCCTTATTTTAGAGACCAAGACACCGTTGGAATTGGCGGGTGTTATTGCCCACGAGACGGGGCACATTACTGGTGGGCATTTAATTCGTACCCAAAACAATATTAAAGAAGCCCAAATGCAGTCGATTATTGGTATGATTTTGGGTGGTTTGGTTGCTGCTGGCTCTGGTCAAGGGCGTGGCGGCGTTGCCGCTTCCCAAGCAGCGCAATCAATGTTAGAGCGTCAATTGTTGAGCTATTCGCGTGTTCATGAAAACGCAGCCGATCAAGCAGGCTTTGGCTTTTTAAAAGAAGCTGGATACTCACTCGTCGGGTCGGTTGATTTTTTAAAGAAACTACAAAGTCAAGAAGGTAGATCAAGCTCTGTTTCTAATGAGTACACAAGAACGCACCCGCTGACAAAGGATAGAATTAACGCGGCTATTGAGCAATATAGTCAGACAAAAGAGTTAGGGTTGGACGATCTCTCTCAATTCCAAGAAGCACATGACCGTATCAAGGCCAAAATATTTGCCTATAACTATCCTGATCAAACTCAATTTTTATATGGTGGTAAAAGCATCGTTGACCACTATGCAAGAGCCATGGCGGCCTATCGAAAAAATAATCTAAGCACCTTTGAAAAAGAGATTAATATCCTGATAGAGCGCGAGCCGAACAATCCCTATTTTTGGGAGTTAAAAGGACAAGCGATGTTAGAAAATGGCAAATTACAAGAAGCTCTTATTGCATTAGAAAAAGCCTCCATGTTTAGCGATAACGCACCGCTAATTATCACGCTTTATGCACATGCTTTAATTCAAACACAAGACAATCAAAACTTAGAGCAAGCCATAACGTTATTACAACGCGCTGAAAAAATAGAAAAAGGTAGTGCCTTTCGCCATCGTCTTTTAGGGCTTGCCTATGGTCAGCTAGGGCAAAAAGAAATTGCAAGATTACACCAAGCCGAAGAGGCCTTTTATATGAGGGATTACAAGCTTCTTGATCGTATTTTACCACAATTAAAAGATGCCTTTGACACAGGCAGTAGCAATTGGATCAAATACCAAGATTTGGTACAGATCAATGAGCGTGTAAAATCACAGCAAAAATAACTCTATTTATGATTTTAAATATTAATCAAAGATTAAGAACAAACATATATATTGAACTTTACTAAGAGAAATGTATCCTATTACTAATATCGACCGAATAGTTCTATAAAGGTCAAATTTACAAATTTACATGAGGTCAGGAAGTATCATGAAAAAGTTTTTAAAAACAACAGCTGCAATCGCTATTTTAGCATCTTCAATCGCTTTATCTTCAACGGTGCAAGCTACAGACGCTTCGGATAATTTTAAAAGTGATGTGAAAGAAATTATCAAAGAATATTTAAAAGAAAATCCAAAAGTTGTTGTTGATGCCTTGAATGAATATCAAGCACAAGAGCAACGCCGCCAGAATGAGCAAGCGCAAAAAGCATTAGAAGAAAATATGGACTTCATTGAAAATTATGAAGGCTCTCCATTTATTGGACCAAAAGATGCTGATGTCGTGTTGGTTGAGTTTTTTGATTACAACTGTGGTTTTTGTAAAAGAAGTTTGCCAGACATCATGAAGCTATCAGAAGAATATAAAGATTTAAAAATTGTCTTTAAAGAATTACCAATCCTATCTGAAATGTCAGAAGTAGCGGCTCGCTATGCGCTCGCTGCAAAGGAGCAGGATAAGTATTTTGAAATGCACCAAGCATTAATGGGGGCAAATGGCCGCCTTGATGAGAACAGAATTTTGGATATCGCAACAGGTCTTGATCTTGATATTGCTAAGCTCAAAAAAGATAAGGACAGCGAGAAAGTCACAAAAGTCATTAATGACACACGTGAGAAATCAAACGCGATCGGTGTGCGCGGTACACCTGCCTTTGTTGTCGATGGTGAATTGGTTCGTGGTGCCGTTGGCTATGAGCCTCTAAAAAATCGTTTAGATCAAGCTTTCAAGGAAGAGTAGGGGTTTTCATAAAATATTTTTATGCAAGCCTTGAAATTTGTTTGACAAGTTAACATATCTTTTAATATATTACTGCTATCTCTTGAATCGAATTTAAGGATAAATTTGTTGCGCCATTGATATTGGCACTGCAAATGTTTTTAAAAGAATTTGTTTATAAACGAAAAGGAAAAACAATGAATAAAACTGTATTATTTGGAACTGCTGCTGCTGTTGCTGTTGCTGCTGGTTTATACTTGGTAACTGCTGATCAGACACGTATCTCAACTGCAGAATTAAATTTTGGTCAATCTATCACTGAAATTGAAACATCTGCTGGTAATGAAGAAGCGGTTGTTGAAACACTTGGTGGTGCTACTGCACGCACAGGTGATGCTGCTGAAGACGGTTTTGTAACATATGGATCTCAAACTGAAACTATCGGTGGAACAACAGATAGTTTTTCTTCTGAAGGCGTTTCTGGCTTAGATGCAACTGCTGATGAGCTTGGTTCACTTTCAACACAAGCTGGTGATGATGCAGAAGAAATGGCTGAAGATGCTGCTGAAGCAGTTGAAGAAGGCTATGACAAAACTGTTGAAGCTGTAGAAGAAGGTTATGAAGCAACTGCTGAGGCTGTTGAAGAAGGCTATGAAGCGGTTGAAGAAGAAGTTGAAGAAATGACTGGCAACGAAGACACAGTTGGCGAAGACATGGAGGAAGCAGCTGAAGACATGAGCGATGATGTTGAAGATGCGACTGACGATACAGTTGACGCTGTTGAAGAAGCTGGTGATGAAGTAGAAGATCACATGGATCACTAATTCTTATCTTCTTATATAAGATTTTTTTAAAAGGGCTCTTTTTTAGGGCCCTTTTTGTTTTACATTAATCAAAAATTAAAGTCTGTCTTTTAATTTGATAGATGGTGTAATTCAAACTTTTTAAAGGATCAAAGCGATGAGGAATAAGCAAAGCAAAGCAGTGGCTAAATCAAAAGACTTTAGAACCAATTTGTTTTTCTTTCTTGTCATGATCTCAATGATGGTTTTGATTTCTATTTTTTTCAAACCTGTATCAGCGGAAAGTTTAGCCCTGAAAGACGATGTGAAGCTTCATGATTTTTGGGCGCGCGCAACATTGGGCAATAGTAAGGTTGGTGCTATTTACGGCTCTATCGATAATAACTCACTAAAAGACGTTGTTTTTGTCTCTGCTAGCAGTGATGTTTCGAAACGTGTAGAGCTTCATAACCATATTCAAGATGATAATGGTGTTATGCGTATGCGTGAAGTTGAAGAAGTCTCAATTAAGGCTGATGAGAATTTTAAATTCAAACCGGGAAGCTTTCACATTATGCTTTTTGATTTAAATGAAAAATTAGAGATTGGTCAAACTCATCAGTTAAATTTAACAACACATGATGGACTGGTTTATGAGGTCGATTTTAACGTTGTTGACCCGCTTAAAAAGCATGAACCACACAGCCACCATGAGCATTAAAGGATAAAACTATTGGATATTAAACAATTTCTCCCCAAGGACTATGTAATTTTTAGGGCGCAAGATGATGAGCCCTATGTTTTAGAAGCTGTTCTGGATGAGTATTTAGAATTAGCAAGGCGCTCAAGCTCTCAAAAGATAAAAATTTTTGGAGATTTGCAAGATCCTAAAACAGATGAGCCCTTATATATTGTTGGTGCTGATGATGATCCAGAATCTATGCTCCAAGATTTCCTAGATGTTTTGGAAAGTGATGATGGTAAAGAAAAATATATATTCTTCGAAGAAGAAGAATTTGATCCCAATGAGCTACATAATGACGTTGAATGGGCAAAACATCATCTTTTAGGAGGCGATACGAACAACGCCCCTCAGATTTTAGCTGCGCTTTATGTGCTTGTTAATGTTGAATATATTACCTTAAGACAAGAAATTTTATGGGAAGATAGTATTGATGATGAGATTACACAAGAAGATTTGTTCACAGACCCGTTAGACGTTCGTGCAGCCTTACAACAAATTGGTTTTGAAGGCAGTGTTTCGGACGAAGATTATCAGGATGAGTCGGTAATTGGGCAGGCAAAAAATTTGGTCAATCGATATTTAAATGCGATGCGCTTATCTATGACATCTGAAGAAATGTACTCTGCCGTTCCATCCTTTTTACAGCAAGATGCAAGACGATTTTTAGAGGAAAATGGATTGTTTGAAACACTCGTTTTAGCTCCGACAGAAAACAGAGCGGTGCAAACGATGGTTCAAAAGCATCATGGGTTTACAAGGCGTCCGCCAAAACCAGATCCAAATAGCTTAAAGTAATATTGTGTATAATTAAAAAATATGATTAACTTTTTTCTCATATGAATAATAAGCAAGAAAGTCTTATGGAAATATTACTTATCAATGGTCCAAATTTAAATATGCTCGGGAAACGGGATCCTGAGATTTATGGCACCGATACATTAGAATCAATCCAAGAAAATTTAAGAAAACAGGCAAACAGTCTTGATGTTAAATTAACCTGTTTTCAATCGAACCATGAAGGCATGCTCATTGATGAAATTCAGTCGGCATTTGTTGATGGGGTGGACGGGGTTATTATTAATCCAGGTGGGCTAACACATACATCGGTTAGTTTGCGTGATGCGCTTGATATTTTGACATGTCCAATTGTGGAAGTGCATCTTTCAGACATAAAAAAGAGAGAATCATTCAGGCAAATTTCATTAATTGAAGATATTGTCACAAAATCGATCTCTGGAGTGGGTGCTTCGGGCTATTCGCAAGCCCTTGATTTTATTTATAATTATATTCGTGAAAAAGTTTAGTTTTCATATTTTAAGGGAAAAGTAGAAAAAACTAGATTTTAATGTTAAAACGCTTTAAAAAGTGAAAGCTTAGAAGAAAAAATAATTTAATATAGGTATATTAATCATGAAAATTGATGTTGATGCAATTCGCGCTTTAGCTGAATTATTAGATGATACAAATTTAACAGAGATCGAAGTTACAGATGATGACGCGTCTATCCGTGTTTCTCGTAACTTTGGTGGTGTGCAGGCTGTCTCTATGCCAGCGGCACCAGTAGCAATGCCAAATGCGGCATCTGCAACACAAGTACCAGCGTCAAATGATGCGGGCGGATTTGAAAGCCACCCAGGTGCTGTAAAATCGCCAATGGTTGGTACAGCTTACCTATCGCCAGAACCCGGCGCTGCGTCATTCATCAGCGTTGGACAAAAAGTTTCTGAAGGCGATACATTGATGATCGTTGAAGCGATGAAAGTCATGAACCCAATTAAAGCGCCTAAGTCGGGCACAGTAAAACAAATTTTGGTTGACGATGCGCAGCCAGTTGAGTTTGACGAAGTTTTAGTTGTCGTTGAGTAAAAAACTCATTCCCTTAAAAGCTTTGGTTTGATTTTTTATAACTTCAAAATAGGTTTAAAAATATGTTTGAAAAGATTCTAATTGCTAATCGTGGCGAGATTGCCCTTCGTATCCACCGTGCATGTCGTGAAATGGGAATTGATACAGTTGTTGTTCACTCAACGGCTGATTCAAACTCGATGCCTGTTCGTATGGCGGGCGAGAGTGTTTGTATTGGTGGCCCTAAATCATCGGATAGTTATTTGAACATTGCCTCTATTTTAACGGCTGCATCGCTGACAAATGCGGATGCGATTCACCCTGGTATCGGGTTTTTATCTGAAAACGCCCAATTTTCTAAAATGGTTGAAGAGCATGGCTTTACCTTTATTGGTCCTTCGGCTGATATTATCTCTAAAATGGGGGATAAGGCCGTTGCAAAAGATACTGTTAAAAAATTAGGTCTGCCTGTTATTGAAGGCTCAAAAGGGATTGTTCCTACTGTTGAAGAAGGTCGCAAGCTGGCCGAAGATATTGGTTTTCCCGTTTTAATTAAAGCCGTTGCCGGTGGTGGTGGTAAAGGGATGAAGGTTGCAAAAACAGCTGATGAATTCGAATCATCATTCAACATGGCACGTAATGAAGCCAAGGCGGCCTTTGGTAATGGCGATGTTTATATTGAGAAATTCCTTGGTAATCCACGCCATATTGAGGTTCAGGTTATTGGTGATTCTCATGGTAATGCGATCCATTTGGGCGAGCGTGATTGTTCAATTCAGCGCCGTCACCAAAAAGTAATTGAAGAAGCAGGCTCTCCTGCGTTAAACCAAGAAGAGCGTGACTTTATCTGTAACCTAGCTGCTGATACAACACGTAAGATGGGCTATTGCGGGGCTGGTACGTTCGAATTTTTATATGAAGATGGAAAATTCTATTTCCTTGAGATGAATACACGTCTTCAAGTAGAGCACCCAATCACAGAGATGATCACTGGTGTTGATTTAGTTCGTGAGCAAATTCGTGTTGCAAGCGGTGCCCCATTATCGGTTAAACAAGAAGATGTTAAGTTTAATGGTCACGCAATTGAATGTCGTATCAATGCAGAAGACTCAGAAACATTCTTCCCAAGTCCTGGTAAGATTACACAATATCATGCCCCTGGCGGATTGGGTGTGCGTGTGGATAGTGCAATTTACACGGGCTATGTTATTCCACCTCACTATGATTCAATGGTTGCAAAGCTAATTGTTCATGGCTCTAGTCGTACAAGCTGCTTAATGCGCCTTAGACGCACACTGGATGAGTTTGTGGTTGATGGTATCAAAACCACTATTCCACTTCATGAGCACATCATAAGCCAGCCTGAGTTCGTTAATGGCGATTATACAATCCATTGGTTGGAAAAGCATTTGGAAGAACGTGAGAAATAATCTCACAATAGATAAAATTTTTAAATATTAAAGGCACTGGCTAGAAAGTTAAGCAGTGCCTTTTTTCTTATTTTTTATTCTTTAAGAAATATAGGCTATATTATTACCTATGAAATATTCGCCAATTTACACACCCGTTGATGAATTGAATGCCGAGGTCTTGCTTCGCGCTTACGCTAATGGTTTATTTCCAATGGCGGAAAATTCTGAATCAAAGCATGTGTTTTGGTGTGATCCTGAATATCGCGGTGTAATGCCAATTGAAGAGTTTCATGTTCCTAAACGATTAATGCCAAGGTTCAAAAACTTTATCAAAGAGCCAGATTATCAAATCTTGGTCAATAAAAACTTTGAACAAGTGATGTTAGAATGCGCGCGCTCAGTTAAGGGGCGTGAGGAAACATGGATCAGCCAAGGAATTATTGATGCTTACACAGCACTTTTTGAAAAAGGCTATGCCCATTGTTTGGAAGTTTGGCAAGAGGATCAACTTATCGGCGGTATTTACGGGGTTCACTTAGGCTCAGCCTTTTTTGGCGAGAGTATGTTTTCAAGAGGAAAAGATGGTAGCAAGATTGCCCTTACCCATTTAACGGCAAGATTATGGGCGCAAGGGTTCCAGATTTTTGACACTCAATTTGTTAATCCCCATATTGAACGCTTTGGTTGTTTTGAAATGCGAAAACAAGATTATAAACTACGCCTTGCAAGTGCTGTAAAACTGCGTAAATCAATGCTCAGTGACTTTAGTGAAAAGCCCGAGATTAAACCAAAATTTAATTTAAAAGAGAGTTTTCAAAAACTATTAAAGCCACAAAACGCTTATTCTTCTTGTGTTTCTGCTTGGGATTCGTTTTCTTCAGAAGAAGAACTTTTATCTAAATTTTTACAATCCATCACCCAAATATCATAAACAGGGTGCTCCATTGCTGAGAGCGCAGGGCTAGAGGCAAACATCCAGTTTGAGAAAATCCAAACAGGATCATAGCCTGGTTTCTTCTCCCAAATTTGAACAAAAGCGGCTGCTTCTGGTGTTTCAATCGGTGGGGCTTTTTGGCAAGAGCGAACACGGATAAATAAAGAGCCGAATTTGACAATTTCATCCAACGCCAAATCAAATGTTTGTGTACGACCAGTGATCTTATCAAGAGCCCTTAAAATCGCATGGCTTCTGTCTTCCATGACACGAGGCTCCAACGTTGGGGCTTCTTCTTCAGCCTCTTCAGAACCTAAAATCGTTTCAATATCTTGACTGTTTTGAACGGTTGGTGAGTTATCCTCTAAGCCAGCGTTGCCTTTTTTCTGGGCTTGTCCTGCCTCAAATTGCTGTTGTAATTGCTTGACAGCATCGGGAAGGTCAATCGCACTGGCTGGGTTAGGCAATAACAAGATTGCGAGCCCCATGAGTGCCAAGCCAGATTTGATTTTAAATTTAAATTTTGATTGGATCATGATTTTTTAAAATATTAGCCTTTAGTCCCAGACGGTGTCCATGCTTCATAATCGCCCGTTGCAGGCTCTCTTTTTGAGCCTTTTAAAGGGTGTCCAGAAGGAAGGTAAGCTTTTTTTGTGCCTGTATGATTTGGCTCATGCTCTTCTTGCCAATCTTTTTTCAAATAGTCTTGATCACTTGGCAGGGCATCTGTTTGATAATGTAACCATCCATGCCATAATGGTGGCACTTGGCTTGAATCATCGCCATTTTTATAAAGAACCCAGCGCCGTGTTTTGGCACCACCTTTTTTGGCTTTGCCTTCGAAATATTTATTGCCAAATTCATCGACACCAACTTTTTTCGCTCCGCCAAATAATTTTTGACGCAGTGTAAAAAATGAAATTTGAGCTTGAGAACTAGAGCCTAAGAAACTAAATAGCGACATTTTATTTACCTTTTTTTGCTATTAGAAAATTTGAAAAGATTATTTCAATAAAATACTGCTTTAATATCGCATGGTTAGGTTTTAGAATCTACTAACAATTTAGGATTTAGCTTAAAAAAAAGGAAATGAAATGAATAAAAATGACATTATTGCAGGCTTGAGTAAATTAGGTTTGGAACTACCAACAGTTGCACCAGCCGCGGCCAATTATGTACCCTATATGGTCTCAAACAAATTGGTTCATATTGCAGGCCAGCTTCCCTTTATCAATGGCGAGAAAAGCCACATGGGACAATTGGGCAATGGGTTTAACATTGAACAAGGTCAAGAAGCGGCACAAAACTGCGCCCTTAATATTCTGGCACAGTTTGATCATGCAATTGGTGGCGACTGGTCAAAATTTGTAAAAGTGGTCAAGCTCGGTGGGTTTGTAAATGCTACGGCTGATTTCAACGATCATCCACAAGTGGTTAATGGGGCATCCAATTTAATCGGCAAGGTTTTGGGCGACCAAGGCAAGCATGCACGCTTTGCAGTTGGGGCGGCAAGCCTTCCTTTCGGTGTGGCAGTTGAAATTGATGCGATTTTTGAGATTGCTTAAAATGAGAGTTTAATCACTTTTTTGAATAAAGCGATTTAAGAAATCATGCAAAGATGGCCTGATCGGCATGGTTGGGTATAGCCCCTCACTGATGAAGTATAAATTATCGCCAAGAATAGTGCTTGGTTTAATTGTTTCATGAATATACATGCCAAAAAACTCATCTTTTTTGAGAAATGGATTGCGCCCAAAGGCTTTTGTTTTATAGCCCAATCGCATGGCCTTATTATAATCAAAGGTCACAGAGTCTGGGAATATTAGCTTTGCCTTGCCATTAGAGATTTTTTCAAAACGGTCTTTAATTTGCTCTAAAATTTTCTGTTTACCGTCTTTTTCTAAGGCGTTTTCAGGAACACCAGAAAAGGGGTAGGCGAGAAGGACAATTTTACCTTCTTTTTGCTTGATCCAGTATAAAGACGGCGAGCCAGGCAGGCCGTCATTCATCACATTTTTAAAAATTTCTTTCTCATGGGTTCGGTTATCAGGGCCTGCGAAATAGGTATTATTTTCAATATAGATATCTTCTGGGTCATCTAAATCAGCCTCAATATAAAGAAAGTTTAAAAGGCTCGCAGGGGGTGTTAAATCCATTCTTAATGTTGAAGAGAGATCATCCATATTGATGAATTTTTGTCTAAAACGAACCCAAGGAGCATCAACAAAAATACGAGAAAAGCCAATTTCAAATTTCTCGGTGCGCAGTCTTGTAAAGCTATGATTTTCGTGGAATAGGCGCAAATTTTCATAGTTAGAAGTATTTAGAATTTTACCGCCATTGTCATGAAACCATGCACAAAGACGGTCATATAAATGCCTAAAATCCCCATTTACACGGTAATAGCCATTATCATGAAGGAAAATACTGGGTAGGACAGCAAAGCCAGCACCTTTTTCCCAACTCTTCATTAAAAAACAACTCAGCCAATAAGAGAGATAAGCAAGGTTAACCGTCTCTTCTTTTTTCTCAAACCCATCAATTAATTTCTTAAGGTAGCTTTGTGTAAATTCTTTTTCTCGAGCAAGCTGCTTGGCGAATTCTAAAATTAGGAAAAGTTGTGTGTCACCACGGTTTAATGTACCTGGATCATTGCCAAGGCAACGACAAAAAACTTCGGTTAGTTTTTTAAGCTCATCATGCGCCAGCATGGCTTGCTCACTTCTGGTGCACTGAAACAACTCTCGCCATTCTGGCGCAGAGCCATCATTGTCAGTATCTGTAATGCGAATCTGGGCTTGGTATTGATGGGCTTCTTCGGCAAAGTTTGGAATGCAGCTATGCATCAAAGTTTTTTCAACGAAAATTGGAAAAAATCCAAGCGGTTTTGCTTGTTTAGGATCTAAAGCAAGGACAACATCTTGACCATTGGCTTGCAAATAGCACGCCGCCAGAATACCGTTTAGGCCTTCTGAATAAATTAATATTGGTTCTTTTTGTGTTTCTTGACTCGACATACCCAACAAAAGACTTAAGTTTGATAATTAAGATGACATCATTTGATTTAAAAGTCGTTAAATCCCTGAAAACCATAGATCCCAAAGAATGGGATGATTTGGTGGGTTTAGGCAACCCTTTTTCATTATACAGTTTTTTATATGCTTTGGAAACATCTGCGTCGGTTGGAACGCGCACCGGCTGGTTTCCAAGATTTTACTGTGCTTTTGAAAATGCCAAGTTGGTTGGCGCTATTATCGCTTATGAGAAACTAAATTCATATGGGGAGTATGTGTTCGATCATGGCTTTGCCGATGCTTATCAGCGCCATGGCTTGCGCTATTATCCAAAATTACAGATCGCTATTCCGTTTACGCCAGCCAGTGCACCTAAAATATTTGGTGTGGTTGAGATACAAGATAGGCTTATAAAATTCTTAAAAGAAGATGTTAAAGAACAAGGCTATTCAAGTGTGCATGCAACTTTTTTGAGCAAAGAAATTCAAAGCAAACTGACAAAAGAGCACGGCTTTTATGAGCGCAGTGCGTGCCAATATTATTATTACCGTGATGAGAATGTTAAAACTTTTGATGATTATTTAGCTGGGCTTAAACGCTCTCAGCGAAAAACGATAAAAAAGGAGCGACAATCAATCATGGATAATAAAGATATTGTGATCCGTGCGTTTAGTGGAGATGATTTAAAACAAGATCATATGCGTGTTTTTTATCAATTTTATTTACAAACTTTGGATAAAAAATGGGGGGTGCAATATCTAACGCCAGATTTCTTTATTCACTTACAAAAAAACATGGCGAGCCATATTCTTTTATATTTGGCTTTTGAAATTATGCCTGATGGGCAAGAGGCGTGTATTGCGGGAGCTATTAATTTTATTGGGCAGGATGCGCTTTATGGACGCTATTGGGGGGCAACGAAGCAAGTGGATTTTTTACATTTTGAGCTTTGTTATTACCGTGCGATTGAATATGCGATAGAAAACGGCTTGGCGCGTGTTGAGGCAGGCGCACAAGGCTAGCATAAACTAAAACGGGGCTACGCTGCTACTGAAATCAAGAATGCTGTTTATATTGAAGGGGATATATTCAAAGAGCCAATTGAGCGTTTCTTAAGAGCAGAAAAACAAGATTATTTAGATCGCATAGACTATTTAAACGAGAAATATTTTAAAGGCTCTTAGTAAAAAAGATCAGCCGCAAAGAACGTAAAAAAAGCGCCTGTTAAATAAAACAAAATTGAAATACCAAGAATAATTTGGCTTGTCTTTCTTAAAAAATTACAAGCTTTCGCCTTTGCTTTATCTGCAGGGCAAGGTAAATTTCGCGCTTTCCAGAGCATGAATGTTGCCAAGCTTAGAATAACGCCAGCGCCAATGAAAAATTCGATTTTATAGTTTGAAAGTTCGCTTATCCATGGGGCAGCATTAATTAACCCAGCCAGTGATGCACCTAAGCCCAAAGTCACAAGCAGGGCAGGCAAAGCACAACAAATCAAAGTGCTAGAGCTTGCGAACAGGCTTAAGATAGCAACCAGATTATGCTGTTTTAAATTTTTCTCAAAATCAGTCATTATTTCTTATTCTTTAAATTCAACATCAACAACGTCATACCCAGAATCGGTTATCAGCTCTTTGATTTTTTCTTCTTCTAATGATTGTTCTGGTTTGAAATCAATTGTGATTAATTTTGTATCTAAATTTACATCAATATCCTCAACGGCCTCTTGTTTTGTGAAGACCTTATCAAGTGCTCTTGCACAAAAATCACAAACCAGCCCATTGACCGTAACCAGTGCTTGGGACGGTGTGTTGGCAAAAGCCATATTTGAGGTAAGTGATAACCCAATCAAGAGAGTTGTCATCAGGATTGCGTTTTTAAACTTTTTCATTTTCAAAACCTTTCTTTTCGTTTTTTAAAATTAATAGCGCATGACCCAATTAAAAAGGACATCGCCGTGATTACTAATTCCGGCCTCAACCAAATGGACATCTTTAAATAATCGAACCAGTGGTGTGACCGTATATTGATCATCGGGATCGGTTGGTTTATGTTCAACCTCCAGCATCAACCAAGTGTGTAAATCGCCATAATCGCCAATATATGGCGCAACACCAACACGCGCGGTTTGTGTGTATCCTCTGGCAATTTCGCCAGCATGAATATAGCGGTTTTCATAGGAGGTAAAATAACGTCGATTTTCCCAATCAAGGGCGATCCCAGTAAAGCCAGCCAGATCAGTTTTTTGATCATAATCAGCATAATCACTATAGGCAAAACCAGCGCCTGATTTTAAATAGAAATTGGCTTGCGCATCGGGCATATTCCAGCGCTTTAAAAGATTGTTGAGCTGGATGGTTGTTAAACCATATTGCTCGTCTCTTCTATATTCAGCTCTAAGCCCAATTGAATAATTAATCGTTGGGGTATAATGAATATGAACAGAATTCATATCGCCATTATTGGATATCATCGTTGTCCATGCATCAGGGTAAGAAACAGGGCGCGCATCACTAGGGCTGGCAATACCAATCCCGAAAATTAATGCTGTTAAAAATAAATATTGTCTCATCTATAAAGTAACCCCTTACTTATTCTTTCGAAACTATAAGTGCATTT
The DNA here is from genome assembly GCA_002720935.1 of Rickettsiales bacterium. Taxonomy (GTDB): domain Bacteria; phylum Pseudomonadota; class Alphaproteobacteria; order Micavibrionales. The sequence continues at coordinate 14,292 of PBIV01000051.1, forward strand.
GTTACAAAAATCTATTGGGGAAATTGGTAGGTCGAGGAACTAGCTTTGGCAAGTCACAGCAATTAGGGGCGAACCGTGACAGGCCATCTATGATAAAAAGGAACACAAAACAAAGATTTTAGATGCTAGTTCCTCTTCCTATATAATTATTCGAAGAAAAGTCGTTAAAAGTTACAAAGTTTTTCTTATACGGTTTCTTTTTCTTTTTTAGAGGATTTCTTACCCTTGCTGTCAGGATAGCTAAAGGCCAAGACGTCATCTTCGACATCAATACGAACCGTCCCACCATCTTGGAGAAGCCCAAATAAGATCTCTTCGGCGAGTGGTTGTTTGACCTTATTCTGGATTAGGCGTTCTAATGGCCTTGCCCCCATCGCCTTATCATACCCTTTATTACCAAGGTATCGGCGGGCAGCATCGGTAAGCTCAATACTAACACCACGATCAGCTAATTGACCTTCTAATTGCATGATGAATTTATCAACGACTTTATCAATCACGTCTTCACTTAAATGGGCAAATGGAATAATTGCATCAAGACGGTTTCTAAATTCAGGTGTGAAGGTGCGTTCAATTTCTTCTTTATCATCGCCAACACGAACGGATTGCTCAAACCCGATTGCAGGTCTTGCGAGCGCAGCCGCCCCTGCATTTGTTGTCATGATTAAGATAACATTTCGGAAATCAATTGTTTTACCATTATTATCGGTCAGCTTCCCGTAATCCATGACTTGTAGAAGAACGTTATAGATATCGGGGTGTGCTTTTTCGATCTCATCAAGAAGGACGACGCAATGCGGGTTTTTCTCAACCGCTTCGGTTAAAAGACCACCTTGATCATACCCAACATAACCCGGAGGGGCGCCGATGAGGCGTGACACTGTATGACGCTCTCCATATTCTGACATATCAAAACGTTTGAGCTCAACACCTAAGGTTAAGGCTAATTGCTTTGAAACTTCTGTTTTTCCAACACCAGTTGGGCCAGAGAATAGATATGAGCCAATTGGCTTTTCAGGGTTTCTAAGCCCAGCTCTTGCGAGCTTGATTGACGAGACGAGGGCTTCGATCGCTTGATCTTGACCAAAGACAAGGCGCTTTAAATTCTCATCTAAATAATTCAAGACTGTACGGTCATCTTTGCTCATTGATTTTGGTGGGATGCGCGCAATTTGTGCAACGATCGCTTCAATATCAGATTGTTTGATTGTTTTCTTGCGCTTTGATGGCACAATCAACATGCGCGATGCACCAGCCTCATCAAGAACATCAATCGCCTTATCGGGAAGTTTGCGATCGCCAATATAACGGTTTGATAGCTCAACAGCGGACACAATTGCATCTTTTGTATATTTCACATCGTGATGATCTTCAAGATAGGTTTTTACACCCGTTAGAATTTGAATTGCTTCTTCAACGGTTGGCTCTTTCACGTCAATTTTTTGGAAACGACGTAAGAGCGCGCGGTCTTTTTCAAAGTAATTTCTATATTCTTTATAAGTTGTTGAACCAATGCATTTTAACTCGCCATTTGCCAAGGACGGCTTAAGCAAGTTCGATGCATCCATAGCCCCGCCAGATGTTGCACCAGCACCAATAATGGTGTGGATCTCATCAATAAATAAAATGGCTTTTTCTTTATCTTCCAATTGTTTTAGAACTGCCTTCAGGCGTTCTTCAAAATCCCCTCTGTAACGAGAACCCGCTAAGAGTGCGCCCATATCAAGAGAGAAGATTTCAGCTTCTTTTAAAATCTCTGGCACATCGCCTTCAACGATTTTTTTGGCTAAACCTTCGGCAATCGCTGTTTTACCAACACCAGGGTCGCCCACATAAAGAGGGTTGTTTTTCGTGCGACGACACAGAATTTGGATTGTGCGTTCAATTTCATGATCACGTCCAATCAGCGTATCAATTTTCCCTGCTTTGGCTTTCTCATTTAAATTTTTACAATAGGTTTTAAGTGCCTTTTCGCTTTGAACGGCTTCTTCCTCATCCTCATCAATACCAGTAATGGGTTTACTAACATCATGCCCAGGTACCTTTGAAATCCCATGAGAGATATAACGAACGGCATCATAGCGGCTCATCTCTTGGCTTTCTAAGAAAAATACTGCGTGGCTTTCTTTTTCAGAGAAAAGGGCGACAAGTAAACTTGCACCAGTGACCTCAGTGCGTCCAGAAGATTGTGTATGAATGGCAGCCCTTTGAATAACACGCTGGAACGAAGCCGTTGGTTTAGCTTCATCAGGCGAGAATGTAATAATCGATTTTAACTCTTCTTCTAAAAACGCCTTTAGATCTGTTTCTAACTCAGACAGGTCAACACCGCATGCCTCCATCACTTCATTAGCATCAGGGTCTTCAATCATCGCTAAGAGAAGATGCTCTAATGTCACATAATCATGCCTGCGCAAGGTCGCATGGCTAAGGGCTTTTTGTAAGGTTAATTCACATTCTTTGGAAAGCATGGGCTATTACTAATCCTTTCTTGAGTAAGAGAAATAGGCTTTTAAAAAGGATATTTATTCTTAAATAATATTATAACTGAATTTCTTGGTCTATAAAAGATTTGGGTATGGTTTTATTCTTTTTCAAGGGTGCATTGAAGAGGTTGTTCATTTTTTTTACAAAAATCCATGACTTGGGTGACTTTTGTCTCGGCAATTTCATACGGGTAGATACCACAAACGCCAACGCCTTTGCGGTGGACATGAAGCATAATTTGAGTTGCTTCTTCGCGATTTTTACTAAAGAACATTTCTAAGATATGAACAACAAATTCCATCGGCGTGTAATCATCATTTAAAATAATGACTTTATACATGGATGGTTTTTTGACCTTTGGCTTTGTTTTTGTGATAACGCCTAAATCGCCATCTGGTGTCTCAACATCAGAAGGATCATTATTCGCAATTATGATTTGATTTAATAGTTTCATCACACCAAACAATATAACGGCTTTAGCATCATAAAAAAAGCCCCCTTATAAAAAATAAGAGGGCTTTGAACGGAAAATTCAAAATTTGAAATTAAGCAGCCATGTTTTTAGCAACTTTATCAGCTGTTTCTTCCATTTTTTGCTTCACAGGAGCCATAGCTTCTGTTGAAACTTTAACAGCTTTTTCAGAAATTTTAGTCGCCTCAGAAACGAAATCGTTGAACGCTTCTTGAGTGTATTGAGATTGTGCTTCTAAAGCTTCGCTCATGTTTTTAGAGCTCATTACTTTTTTACCAGCTTCAGTAGTTTTAGCAAAGCTAGCTTGTGAGTAAGCAAACCAAGCACGTGACATTTCTTCAATGCCTTTTGTTAAAACTGTGTTGCACTTTACTAAAGCGTCAGCAGAAGCTTTAACTTCGTTACCGAATTGATCAAAAGAAGCGAATGCTTGTTCGAATTTATTGTTTGTCATGATTGTCTCCATAATTTGTGTTGGGTTTAAAGGGATTACATTTGAAGTGCTTGTCTTAGCACTTGTCTTCGTAGTTGCAGTCTTTTTAGTCGTTGTGCTTGTCTTAGAAGCAGTTGACTTTTTAGACTGAGATTTCGCACTCTTCTTCTTAGGTGCTTTTTTAGAAGTCGATGTCTTAGCTTTTGACTTCTTAACTTTTTTAACAGACGTTTTATTTGCAGTTGCACCTTCTGTCGACGCTGTTGTCTTCACTGATTTATTTTCAGTTTTTTGTGCGTTGTCATTTGTGCTTTTAGCGTTCTGTTTATTTGTTTCTTGAGATGGTTTAGAAGCAGAAGTTTTTGCGCTTTCTGTTTTCTTTTCTGTCTTATCTGATTGAGACATTTTAAACCTCTTAAATTTGTTAAAGTTAACTTTGTTGCGATGCAATAAATATAGGTACTTTATATTAGGTTTCAACCCCCGTCAAATAGTTTTTGTGCATTGCACAATGGTGTATGCAGTAAGATTATTTTCAATAAGACGGTAAAATCTTTTGGATTAAATTGTTTTTTCACTTTAAATGCTTGTTTTTATTTTATATACTCGCAACTCAATAAGATTTTGTTATGGAATGTGGGGGCTTTAATTGCTTTTTTCGAAAAAGAAAAAAAATAAGAAAAACGTTCATAAAAAAGGCAGTTTGCGACATATATTCGGTGCCTTTGTGGCCGTTGGCTTATTGTCAGCGACCCCAGCTCTTGCCCAAGAAAGACGTTGGTCAGGTCTTCAAGATGAGGCGATTTATGCGGTGGGCGAGGATGGTCGTGTTTTCTTAGATCAAGGATCGGATTCGGAAGTTGTTCCGGCATCAACCGTAAAATTAATGACGTTATATATGCTCATGGAATCGATTGAGCGCGGCGAGCTTAGTTTAGATGATGAAATTGTTATGTCGAGACGAGCGGATAATGTGCCCGATGGTTACCGCCAAACAAATTTGGTAGCAGGGCAACGATTTACGGTCGATTATGCTTTGCGTGCGATGTTTGTGTATTCCGCCAACGATATTGCAAGTGCGACAGGCGCGCGTATCTCTGAAGTCAGAACGGGACAGTGGGCGGAATTATCATTTGTTGAATTAATGAATGCAAAGGCCGTTGAGCTTGGTATGGAGAATACCGAGTTTTTCGATGCCTCTGGAATGAGTGGCTCGGCCAGAACAACACCAGAAGATATGAGTATTCTAGCCAGAGCGTTTGTATCTCGTTTCCCTGAATTATTTGATAATGATGATAGTTTTATCGATTATCCATCTGAACCTAATTTTAGGGTCTGGGGTGGAAATAGAAATAATACAAACGGTCTTTTAAGAGATTGCCCGTGTGATTTTCAAATTCCAGAAACTGAATTTGAGTATGTTTTTGATGATCCTTTAAATTCATTTGGTGGAGACCCATCAAATAGATCCGAAATTATTAGGTCAGTAAGCTTGCCAGAAGAAGCATTTTCTTTTGAAGTTGATGGTTTGAAAACAGGTTTTACCCTTAAAGCAGGTTTTTCAATTGTAAGCACAGCTGTTTCAAAACACCCTGAGACAGGCGAACCCTATAGAATCTTTGTAACTTATTTTGGTGGAAGTTCAGCAAATTCGCGTAATGAAACGGTGCTAAATGTGTTTAATGACGCTTTTGCCCAGCATTACCGTGATGAAGCTATTCTAAGCGCAAGGGCACAAGATGAAGAGGCTTTACGCCAACAGATCTATAGAGAGAATGGCTTGAGTTATGTAGAAGATGATTTCCATTATCCATTTAATTTAGACACGGATTACGCACCTTATAATAGGGACTATAGATCGCGTAATTATATGTTTAGAACACCAGGACATTAATAAAATATTAATAGATTCAAGATCTACCCTTCTCAAAGCGTTAAAAATCCTATATAATTAATACAGTTATTTAAAAAGCTCATATTTTTTATGGGCGATCTTCTTAAAAAGAAATTTTCCATCGCTAAAAAAAGTTTATAATTAAAGGTATGATTCTTAATTTCTTTAAAAAAGCATTTATTTCACTTGTCTTATGCACATTGATTTTTGCATTCGATAGTAATGGTGCTTGGGCAAAGGCTAATCCAAAATATGCTTCGATTGTTGTTGATGGCAACACAGGACAAGTTATTTCAGAGCGCTATGCGGATAAGAAATTATATCCAGCATCACTTACAAAAATGATGACCCTTTATATGGTTTTTGACGCCATTAAGAAAGGCGACTGGACATTAGATACAAGACTTTATGTTTCTAAAAAAGCAGAACAGCAAGTCCCTTCAAAATTAGGTGTTAAACGTGGTCAGCGTATTTCGGTTGAAGATGCGATTAAAGCTTTGGTTGTTAAATCAGCCAATGATGTTGCTGTCGTTGTTGCAGAAAATCATTCAGGCTCAGAATACCGCTTTGCACAAGCGATGACACAAAAGGCAAAAGATATTGGTATGAGCCGCACAGTCTTTAAAAATGCATCGGGCCTCCCTAATTCTAAACAAATTTCAACAGCAAGAGATATGGCCGTTTTAGGCATGGCGCTTATTCATGATCACTCAGAATTTTATCATTATTTTGATGATAAGAGTTTTGAATATAAGGGTAAAACCTATAGAGGTCATAATAATCTTTTATCAACCTATCGTGGGATGGATGGCTTGAAAACGGGGTATATTCGTGCATCTGGGTTTAATTTAGTTTCATCAGCAAGACGCGGTGGCAAACATTTAGTTGGCGTTGTTTTTGGTGGGCGTACATCGAATTCAAGAAACAGGCATATGGCTTCTCTTCTTGATCGTGGCTTTAGAATTGCAAAGTCAGGGACTTATCTAGCGTCTGCGAAAATTGGGACACCACCATCTCCAAAACAAAAACCTGTTATGGCGACACAGATTGCAGCTCTTGATACAACAATGGATATTGGCGCAGATGATATTTATGATGTTTCAATTGAGCTTGCAGAACAAGGCTCTGGTGATATTCCAAGCCCATTAGGATTTTTAGAGCGCGCGCGTGAAAAAGCAGCACAGAATGCCAATGTTATTAATGTTGCATCACAAATTTTCTACTATGATGAGAAGCAAGATAAAATGGTCACAGCCGTTATGAACGGTATGAATCACCCTAAACTCTATGGGCTTGATGTTGGCGAGTGGTCTATTCAAGTCGGTGCCTTTAACAGCCGTGTTAAAAGTGAAAGTGCAATCCAAAATGCACGCTCAAGACTGCCAAAGATTTTAGAAAAAATGCCAGCGGTTAATGTTCCTGTAAAAGATCGCGGCGGTAAGTATTTATTTAGAGCACGACTAACAGGCTTGGATAAACAAGAAGCTTATGCGGCTTGCTCGGTTCTTGATGACTGTATGGTTATCGCACCAAAATCTTAAAAAAACTTCTTCAAAATTGTTTAATGATTATCAAGATAGTTTGCAAGACGGACAAAGTCGGCAACGCTTAGCTCTTCTGCGCGTGCTGTCTCTTTGATCTCGCACTCTGTCAACGCATCGGGATAATTACTTAAGATAGACTTTAGGCTGCTACGAAGCATTTTGCGCCTCTGATTGAAAGCTTGTGCGGTTAGTGTTTCTAGTATTGGAATTAATTTTAAACGCTCTGTTACATCTTGTCTGGGGATCAGTTGGACAACAGCGGATTTTACTTTTGGTGGCGGAGTAAAGGCGCTGGCTGGCAATGTCATTAAAATACGTGTCTGGCATAAATAATTAGAAAGGATGGCTAAGCGCCCGTAATGCTTATCGCCTGTTTTTGCAACAATACGATCGGCCACTTCTTTTTGGAACATTAAGCTCATGCCAGAGATATAAGGGGCTTGTTTAAGCCAACCGATTAGTAAGGGTGTGGCAACATTATAGGGAAGATTTGCAATGATATAGAGACTGTTTTCTTGATCAAAATGTGTCCCAATATCAAACTCTAAGGCATCGCA